>JADFSQ010000029.1 GCA_022560715.1 Bacteroidota bacterium | reverse complement strand
CAGTTGTAGAGGCGAGTGGAAAATGCGAATCATGAAGGTTGAAAACATTCCGTTAACTTATGGAGGGAAAGCCAAGTTCATGATTCAAAATGTATTAGCAGCAGTTTTAGCAGCAAATATTCATGGTATAAGTAACGAAGATATAAAAGCTGGATTAGAAACCTTTATTCCTTCGGCTTCGCAAACACCTGGACGCTTAAATTTATTTGAGTTTAAAAACTTTACTATTCTTTTAGATTATGCGCATAATCCTGCAGGAATGCGAGCACTTCAGCAATTTACAGATGAATTGGAAGCGACTGTAAAAGTCGGGATTATAGCAGGAATTGGAGACAGACGTGTTGAAGATAATAACGAAATGGGAATGATTGCAGCCGAAATGTTTGATGAAATTATTATTCGCCAAGACAAACGCTTACGCGGAAAAACAGAAGAAGAGCTTATTAAAATGCTGAATGATGGTATTAAAATGAAAGACCCAAATAAAAAAACAACTATTATTCCTTCAGAAAAAGAAGCGATAACCTATGCTGTAAAAAATGCAGTAAAAGGTTCGCTTATTGTTTTGTGTAGTGATGTTATTCCTGATGCTTTGGATTTGGTAAAAGAGTTTAAAGAAAAAGAGGCCAAAGGTGAATTGGTATTTGCCGATTAGTATTTCATTTTTACTGAGATGTTAAGGGTCTTACATTGTATTTACTTAAATACTAATGTAACAAAAAAAGTCGCAATTTAAAATTGCGACTTTTTTGTAATATTATTTAGGTACTTACTGAGATTAACTCATTAATGTTTCTTTACGTTTAAGTTGTAAACTTTTTATATATGCTTTAATACTAATTAAATCATTACTCTTTTTATAGTTAAGGTCTAAATTTTGTGTCTTAGGATTAATGCTAATTGGCTCAACTTTTTTAATAGCCACTTCAGTTTTTATAATAGTGTTAGTGTCTTCAACAGTATTAATTGTAGTAGTTTGTGCCATTGAAATAAATGGAAGAACTAAAATTACGATTATTATTAAAAACTTTTTCATGACTCAAATATTAGTAGGTTTCTGAAGCAAATGTCAACCAAAGAAGCTTTAGAGTTCAAAATATTTGATAAAATGCAAAGAAAAGTGGTTTACTCAATTAATTTAGTATAAAACATCGATGAAATGCACGTTTACTGAATTATTTATAAAAATGAAGCATACGCTTTATAGATAAAACACGTAGTTAGTCTAAATAGTAAATAATATAATTTCAATATCCTTACCTAACCCTTCAAAATGTTTAACAATTTGATAAGATAAACGAAATCCTTTATTGTTAACTTTACGCTTTAAAATAATAATTATATGCTTCGTTGGATAATCTTCATTGCTGTTTTGGGTATTATAGACTTTTATGCTTTTCAGGCAATGAAGACTTTAATTAAGAGCAGTTGGTTACATTATTTATATTTTCTTATTTCAGTTTTCGTTTTAGGAAATTTTATTTACGAACTCACTCATATGAATGGGCTTTCCATAAGCACAAATATTGCAATTGGATTGTTTTTAACACTGTATCTTCCAAAAATAATCATGATGCTAATGATGTTTGGAGAGGATATTATTAGATTGCCAATAGCAGCGTATTCCTTTTTTACCGAAAACGATGGCAGTCAAACTAACTATTTTCCAACACGACGAAAATTTATTAGTCAGGTGGCTTTAGGCATAGCAGCAATTCCATTTGTATCTTTATTATATGGAATGTATATAGGCAAATACAACTTTAAAGTTTTAAAATACACACTTTATTTTGAAGACTTGCCAGAAGCTTTTAACGGTTATAAAATCACACAAATAAGCGATATACATAGCGGAAGTTTTGATAATAAAGAAAAGATTGAATATGCTGTAGATTTGGTTAATGAACAACAAAGTGATGTTATTTTTTTTACAGGCGATTTGGTGAATAATAAAGCTGAAGAAATGATTCCCTGGATGGATACATTTGGTAGGTTAAAAGCAAAAGATGGGATTTTTTCAATATTGGGAAATCATGATTATGGTGATTATGTACGATGGGAATCGGAAGAAGCCAAAAAACAAAATTTAATAGATTTAGCTAAAGTTCATCGTGACATAGGATTCGATTTATTGATGAATGAAAGTCGGTTTCTTGAAAAAGACGGGCAACGTATTGCTATAGTTGGTGTCGAAAATTGGGGAAGAGGATTTAAACAAAAAGGCGATTTAGCTAAAGCAGCACGCAATATTGATGCTAATGATTTTAAAATTTTAATGAGCCACGACCCTACACATTGGGAACAACAAGTTATCGAGGATGATTATCATTATCATTTAACCTTAAGTGGACATACTCATGGTATGCAGTTTGGAATAGAAATTCCAGGATGGATTAAATGGAGCCCTGTAAAATGGCGTTATAAGTATTGGGCAGGTATCTATAAAGAAAAAGGACAATATATAAATGTAAATAGAGGTCTTGGGTTTATAGCATATCCGGGACGTGTCGGAATTTGGCCAGAGATTACGGTTATTGAACTTAAAAAGGGTTCAAATCCAGTGTAATTGCTATGAAATTTTATAGTTTCTTTGAAATTGCTTATATTTATACTAAAGTCAGAGAGAACCTACTTGACTAACAGTTATTTAAAACGAATAAAAAAGTGTAGGTTTGTAATACCAATTTAATTATAAAATGACTCATAACTAAATTGAATTATTTTTTGATGAGATAAGGCAAAAAAATAAAGGATAGCTGTAGTTATAGTTGATTTTTTTAACGTAATATCAGCGAAAAAGAAACGATTTATATGGGATATTTTATGGTTAAATTGGTATAGAAGCGCATTTGACTTAAAACTTTAAATTATGTCAAAATTTGGGGAATTAATAGATGTAAATATTCCGGTTCTGTTAGATTTTTTTACAGATTGGAATGAACAATCTACAGAAATGCATGCAGTCTTAAGAGATGTAGCAGCAGCTCTTGGCGATAAAGCAAAAGTGATTAAAATTGATGTTGACAAAAACAAAGATTTAGCTGATGCTCTTAGAATAAAAGGTCTGCCAACCTTAATTATCTACAAAGATGGCGAGATGAAATGGCGCCAGAGTGGAGAGCAAGATGCTAATACGCTTATTGGAATTATTCAGGAATACATTTAAACTTAAATCCTTTTTCACTAAAATACTCTAATACTTTCGGAAGTGCATATTGCATATTGTTTGCGGCTTTTATGCTATCATGAAAAACCACAATATCTCCGGAAATAGTATTATTAACAACATTATCTAAACACTTTTCTTTTGAAACAGATGCATCCCAATCAATAGCTGCAACCATCCACATAATTATTTTATAACCAAGTTGAATAAGGGTTTTTGCTTGTTTGGGTTTAATTTGACCATAAGGAGGACGGAAATAATTCTGAATTCTGAATTCTGAATTCTGAATTAGTTTACTCATCACTTTTTGAGCTTTTTCAATATTTAAAATATAGTTTTCGGTTGAAGTTGTCCAGCCTTTTATATGGTTGTAGGTATGGTTTCCAATGGAGTGACCATCAGCAATAATTTTGTTGAATATATCTGGATGTGCTTCAACATTTTTTCCAATACAAAAAAAAGTGGCTTTTGCATTGTATTGTTTTAAAACATCTAAAGTCCAGTCTGTAATTATTGGTGTAGGACCATCATCGAAAGTTAGATAAATAACCTTTTCTTTTGAAGGCAAATCCCAGACTAAATCAGGGAATAAAGATTTTGCCGATTTTGGTGTTCTAACAGGAATTAAATTCATAACCCATTATTCAAAATCAACAGAATCACTTGTTGGTAAATCTATTTCAGTTCTTTCGTCTTCTTCAGGTTCTTCGTCTTCGCCAGTAAATAGTCGTAAGTAACTGTTGAATTTTTGCATTTCAACTTTCACAAAATCATCATCTTCATAAATCATAAGTACATCTACTAAACCTCTGTAACGTTCAATATCTAAATAAATATTTTCAATTAAACGAGTTTGATTTTTTTCGGTTAATGTGCTGTAATAGTTGAGGTTTTCCTGATATTTTATTGAAACGTCTTTAAATAGCTGTCTTGCTTTTTCTTTGGCGTTTACTTCGTAATAGGCACCAATATAAGGTTCTAATAATGTGTAGTATCCAAATTTATCAACAGGCATTTTTTCCATAGCGAGGTCAGCAATTTCTTCGGCTTTTTCAAATTGCTCTTCATTAATTAAGGTTTCGATTAATCGCGCCAGATTTCCTCTATATGAAATACCATTTTTACGAGTTTCTACATCGTGATAAATATCGGTTCCACTATTTCCCCAATCCCAGGATGTAACCAAGTTGTACATTAAATCACTATCTATTCTTCCCATATCAAAAGGATTAGCTCTATCTACAGGTGTTTTTATGGGCACAAGTTTATAAACTAAACCATCAAGTTGCAGATAATCTTTCATCCAAATATAATCTTCATCACCAAAAGCACCACCAGTAAAATAAATAGGTCGTTCCCAATTGTTGTTAGCTACAATGTCTAACATTAAGAGGCGGTTTTTGTACAGTGCACCTCCTTTTATTTTAATATCGATATAAGAGACAATTTTACTCGAATCTTTTTCTTTAACGATACCATGTTTTAACACTGATGCTTTACTTACTGGAATTCTTATGTTTTCTGTTGGTAAATAATTAACGTTTAAATCTTGAGATCTCATGTTGCTAATGTCATAACCTTCCTTTTGTAATATTGTTTTATATTTTGCTCTTGGGTTATCACTTGTAATGAAATTTAAAAACTCTTTAATATTTATAGTATCTTTAAATTGAACATCTTTTATAATGTAATCTCTTGTACCGTATTTGTATTTGTCGTGCGTAAGTTGTGAAGGTATTGGGTCGCTTTCGTATGCTTTGCGTTTCATTTGGTCTATATACCAATCGGTTTGAAACAAACTGGTATTTATTACTCTTACATCTGTTCTTATGCCTTCAATTTCCTGAGCGTACCATAATGGGAAGGTATCGTTATCGCCAATAGTAAACAATATAGCGTTTGGCGCACAAGATTCTAAATATTTTACAGCCATGGCATGTGCAGTCTCTTTTCCGGATCGGTCGTGGTCATCCCAATTGTTTGTTGCTAAAATGGTTGGGACTAATGCCAAACAGATTATTGTAACAGCAGGAGCAATTAATTTATGTTTATAAACTTTGCTTAAAGCATTGTATAAGGCATAAACACCAAAACCAATCCATATCGCAAACACGTAAAAAGAACCTACAACCGAGTAATCACGTTCTCGAGGCTCAAAAGGACGAACATTGGTATATACTTGTATGGCGAGTCCTGTAAACAGGAAAAAGACCATCATAACCCAAAACAGTTTTTTATCTCTGTTAAATAAAAAGAACAAACCAATAAGTCCTAAAATAAGTGGTAAAAAGTAATAGGTATTTCGTGCTTTGTTATTGAGCACATCACTTGGTAATTCATCTTGAGACATACCCAAATGCATCTCGTCTATAAATGTAATGCCACTAATCCAATTGCCATGCATATCGTATTTACCTTGTATATCGTCTTGTCGTCCGGTAAAATTCCACATAAAATAACGCCAATACATATAGCCTAATTGGTACTCCAGCATATAAGCAATATTTTTTCCAAGTGAAGGTTTTTCAACATCTATATAACGGGCATAGGTTTTTAAAAATTTATGATAACCTTCATAATCCACAAGCCCTTCGGCAACACGACCTCTAAAATCTGAAACTATGCTTCTTATTTCATTTTGCATTTGATATTCAGATTTAATATTAAAATCTAAATATCCTGAATACAACATATAATTTTCGGCATGTTCTGTGCTCCACATTCTTGGGAATATTGAAGCATGATCAGAATTATAATTTTGGATAGCATTTTTATAATCGTTTACAATAACATATTCCCCTTTTTCATGATCTTTTTCGTATTTAGGCTTAGCATCTGAATACGGATTATTTTCATCTTCGCCCGAATATTGGTCGGTAAATTGAGGGCCATAAAACAAATAGGTTTTAGGATATTGTTCTAAATTATAATACGCCAAAAGTTCTCTTGCACTCGAAGGATTATTTTCATTAATAACAACATTGGCATTGGCACGAATAGGAAGAAGCATCCAGGACGAGAATCCTATAAAAATAAAAAGGACGCACAGCACCAAAGTATTAGCGTGTTTATACTGTTTTTTTATGGTATATTTTATTCCGAAATAAAACAAAGCTATTGCAACAATACCAGCAATTACAGACCCGGAGTTAAAAGGCAGGCCAATACTGTTTACGAAAAACACTTCTGATGCGCTAAAAAATTTAAGGGTAGTTGGGAGTAAAAGTTTAAAAACAATAAGCAAAATTGCTACAACTGCTACATTTGCTATAATAAAATTCTTAACTGTAATTTTTTTATAGTTTTTAAAATAATATATTAATCCTATTGCGGGAATAGTGAGTAATGCCATAAAATGAACTCCAAAAGAAAGCCCAGTAATAAAAGCAATTAAAATGAGCCATTTGTTTCCTCTTGGGGTATTCATATCCTGTTCCCAGCGTAATCCTAAATAGAATAATACAGACATAATTAGAGTTGCCATAGCATAAACCTCAGTTTCTACAGCATTAAACCAAAACGAATCTGTAAATGCAAATGCCAAGCTGCCAACTAACGCTGCTCCTAAAATTGCCTGACTTTCAGTTTTAGAAATAGTTTCATTAGCAACTGCAAATTTTCGCAATAAAATAGTTATAGACCAGAACATAAACAAAATAGTAAATGCACTTGCAGCGGCACTCATCATATTTAACATCAAACCAATTTGAGAAGGTTCGTTAGCAAATATTGAGAAAAAAGCACCCATCATTTGAAACAAAGGTGCTCCAGGAGGATGTCCCACTTGCAGTTTAGACGAGGTTAAAATATACTCTCCTGCATCCCAAAAACTTACTGTAGGTTCAACGGTTAAACTATATGTTATTAATGCAATTAAAAAAGCGAACCATCCTAAAATGTTGTTCCACTTTTTAAAGTTGAGGTGTGACATAATTAATTTGTTATCGATGGCGAATTTAAGAATAAATATATTACACTTCAACGTTTTTAAGTAAACGTTATGACCAATCTATTATTTTATTGATAAATAATTTGTGCAACTAAAACTTTGTTTTAAATTTGCAACCTCAATAAAAAATGGCCTATGGTGTTCCCGATAGCTATCGGGATGGCAACACAATAAAAGTCAAAATTTCTGGACTAAAACCAGATAAAAAAAGTAATGGCCTATGGTGTAACTGGCAACACGTCTGGTTTTGGTCCAGAAGAGTCTAGGTTCGAGCCCTAGTAGGCCAACTAAAATGACAGTTAATCATCTTGTTAAAATCAAGATAAATGTTGTATATTTGCAGCGCTGTAAGAAGAAAATGGAAGTTGAGGGGACGTAAAGTCCCCTCTTTTTATACTAAAAATGTTCAAAGAAACTGTAAAAGAATTATTGGATAAAAGTCTTCAAGAACGAAAAGACTTGTTTTTAATAGATTTCGATATTCTTGAAGGCAATTCTATAAGGGTTGTTATAGATGGAGACAATGGAGTTCTTGTAAAAGATTGTATGTACATAAGTCGTGCTATTGAACATAATTTAGATAGAGAAGAACACGATTTTTCTTTGGAAGTGTCTTCAGCAGGAGCAACCACGCCTTTTAATAATAACAGACAGTATAAAAAAAATATTGGTAGGATTGTAAATATAAAAGCAGTAGGGAATCAAACATTTGAAGCTAAATTAGTTCAGGCAGACGAAGAAGGAATAATATTAGAGTGGAAAACAAGAGAACCAAAGCCAATAGGAAAAGGAAAAATTACAGTTCAAAAGGAAGTAAAATTATCCTATAGTGATATAATAGAAGCAAAAGTAAAGATAAAATTTTAACAGAGTAGTTATGGAAAATATTGCATTAATAGAATCATTTTCAGAATTTAAGGATGATAAATTAATAGACCGAGTTACATTAATGGCAATTTTAGAAGATGTATTCAGAAGTGCGTTAAAAAAGAAATATGGTGATGATGATAACTTCGATATTATTATAAATCCCGATAAAGGCGATTTAGAAATTTGGCGAAATAGAGTTGTGGTTGCCGATGGAGAAGTAGAGGAACCAAATCAGGAAATTTCGTTAAGCGACGCACAAAAAATAGAACCAGATTTTGAAGTTGGTGAAGACGTATCAGAAGAAGTAAAACTTGTAGATCTTGGTCGTAGAGCCATTTTAGCATTGCGTCAAAATTTAATCTCAAAAATACACGAGCACGATAACACAAATATTTATAAGTACTTTAAAGATTTTATAGGCGAAATCTATACTGCCGAAGTACATCATATTCGTCATAGAGCCATTATTTTATTAGACGATGATGGTAACGAAATAATATTACCAAAAGACAAACAAGTTCCTTCTGATTTCTTCAGAAAAGGAGAAAGTGTAAGAGGAATAATAGAGAGTGTAGAGCTTAAAGGTAGTAGGCCAACAATTATTATGTCCAGAACATCTCCGGTATTTTTAGAAAAATTATTTGAACAAGAAATTCCTGAAGTTTTCGACGGATTAATTACTGTAAAAAAAGTAGTGAGAATCCCTGGCGAAAAAGCAAAAGTAGCTGTAGATTCTTACGACGATAGAATCGATCCTGTTGGCGCTTGTGTTGGTATGAAAGGGTCGAGAATACATGGTATTGTTCGAGAATTAGGAAATGAAAACATCGACGTTATTAATTATACTAATAATGTACAGTTATTTATTACCCGAGCATTAAGTCCGGCAAGAGTAACATCTGTAAAACTTAATGAAGAAACAAAACACGCCGAAGTTATTTTAAAACCAGAAGAAATAAGTAAAGCAATTGGTCGTGGAGGTCATAATATTCGTCTTGCTGGACAATTAACAGGCTACGAAATAGATGTATTTAGAGAAGGAGTTGAAGAAGATGTGGAATTATCAGAATTTTCAGATGAAATTGAAGCTTGGGTTATTGAAGAATTAGCCAAAGCTGGATTAGATACTGCTAAAAGTGTTTTAGAGCAAGATGTCGATGATCTGGTTAAGCGTACCGATTTAGAAGAAGAAACAATTAACGATGTAATAAGAATTCTTAAAGAAGAATTTGAAGAATAAAGGTAACTAATCAGTACTTAAAGTGCACTAAAGTTAAAAGTGCCTAAAGTTTTACAACACAGATAAAATTGTGATTATTGTTTCATAGTATCTGAAAATATGGTTTGAATAAGCGTTATAACCTGTATCCTAAGTTTGATTTGGAATAATGAATTTAAATTTTAGCACAAAAGCATCACTTTAGGCACTTTAAATACTTTAAACTTTAAGTACTGATTAGTTACGAATAAAGAATAAACCTAAACTTAAAAACTATTTAGTTAGGTAATATTATAAAGGCAATTTATGGCTGGAACAATTAGATTAAATAAAGTATTAAGGGAGTTAAATATTTCAATAGATCGTGCTGTCGATTTTTTGGACATTAAAGGTATTGAAATAGAGAAGCGACCTACTACAAAAATTTCTGCTGAAGTTTACGAAATACTTTCTGATGAATTTCAAACAGATGCGAGTAAAAAAGTGGCATCTAAAGAAGTGGGAGAAGCAAAACTTAAAGAAAAAGAAGCACTTCGGGTAGAGCGTGAGCGTGAAATAGAAGAAAGACTTCAAAAACAAGAAACGTCACAGAAAGAAATTATTAAAGCTAAAACTACATTAGAAGGTCCAAAACAAGTTGGAAAAATAGATTTAGAAAAACCAAAACCTTCAAAAGTCGAGCCCGAAATAGAAGAAAAATCTCCTGTAAAAGAAATAGTTGCAACACCTGTTAAAGAAAAAGCTGAAGAAGAAAAGGCAGCAAAGCTAACTGTAAAAGCACCCAAAGAGGAACCGCAAAAAGAAGAAAAAGTTTCAACCCAGTACAAAAAACTTTCTGGACCAAAATCGACTGGAGAGAAAATAGATTTAGAAAAGTTTAATAAGCCAAAGAAAAAGAAGGAAGAGAAACACAAACAGGCTAATAAAAACTTTGACGCAAAAAAGAAGCGACGACGTATTAGTAAAGTAGGAGGAGGTTCGCCACAACCCGGAGGACAAAATCAAGGATATGAGAGTGCAAGAGGAGGCAGAAATAAAGGAAGAGGAGGAAGACGACATCAAGTGGTTAAGGAAGAGCCAAGTGCAGAAGAAGTACAAAAACAAGTTCGAGAAACTCTGGAAAAACTTCAAGGCAAATCCAAAAAAGGGAAAGGCGCAAAATATCGTAAAGAGAAAAGAGACTTGCATCGTGAACAAACAGAGATCGATCAAGAAATTGCAGCAGCTGAAAGTAAAACGCTTAAAGTTACAGAGTTTGTAACAGCAAGCGAAGTTGCAACTATGATGGATGTTCAGGTAACCCAAATAATTTCAGCATGTATGTCGCTTGGTATGATGGTAACAATGAACCAACGATTAGATGCCGAAACGCTTTCAATTGTTGCTGAAGAATTTGGTTTTAATGTAGAATTTGTTACTGCTGATATTGAAGACGCTATAGAAGAAGTAGAAGACAAACCCGAAGATTTAAAACCTCGTGCTCCTATTGTAACTGTTATGGGACATGTTGATCATGGTAAAACATCCTTACTCGATTATATTCGTGAAGAAAATGTAATAGCAGGAGAGTCAGGAGGCATCACTCAACATATTGGTGCTTATGGTGTGACTTTGGAAGACGGGCAAAAAATAGCATTTTTAGACACTCCTGGTCATGAGGCATTTACGGCAATGCGTGCTCGTGGTGCTCAAGTCACCGATTTAGTT
>JADFSQ010000400.1 GCA_022560715.1 Bacteroidota bacterium | reverse complement strand
TAAAAAGTGTCTCTAAATCGACCATCAATTGTATCAAAACCGAACACTTTATAATTACCACAAAAACGTAACTTTCTAATATTAAACTACTTATAATTTTGGCACAGTTATCACATTAAACTTATCAAATAGATTTTGCTAGACAAGAATTCTAATAATAAAAATTAAAACAAATAATGGACGTACCTATTGAAAAGAAACCAATTACGAAATTAAAAATTGCAATCATTATTGGATCAATTCTTTTACTCTTATTTATCGTTTACCTATCAACTTCGTTTGGTGGAAATTCAAAATTATATATTGATACCGAACGCCTTGTTATTGGTGTGGTTAAAGATGGCACATTTCAGGAGAATATTCCAGTAAGCGGTACAATATTGCCAATTACAACTATATACTTAGATGCTCTAGAAGGTGGTCGTGTTGAAGAAAAGTATGTTGAAGACGGTGCAATAATGAAAAAAGGGGATCCTATTTTAAGGCTAACTAATACAGACCTTGAACTGAGCTTAGTTAACCAAGAAATATCAGTGTATAATTTATTAACACAGATGCAGATTTCACAAAATGCGGCGAGACAAAACACAATTAATAAACTCAACCAATTTACTGATGTAGAGAGTAGGCATATTGAAGCTAAAAGACTTTTTGATCTTAACAAGAAACTTTATGAAAAAGATGCAATTGGCAGACAAGAGCTAATTAAATCTGAAAATGAATATAATTATCAAAAACAACGTTTGCAACTGGCGAAACAAATTTTAAAACAAGATTCCGTTGCAATTAAACAAGAGCAAAGTCAGGTTAAAAGTTCATATCAGCGAACTCAAAATGCACTTCAATTAATGCGTAGAAAAGTTGCTGATCTTGTTCTAAAAGCACCTGTTGATGGACAGTTAACTTCTTTTGATGCAGAAATTGGCCAATCTAAAAGAAAAGGTGAACCCCTGGGGCAAATTGATGTTTTGAGTGGATTTAAGGTACGAGTAAATATTGACGAATACTATATAAGTCGTATTTACACAGGTCAACGCGGGTCGTTTACTTTTAATAACATTCAATATTTTTTAATAATTAAAAAAGTTTATACACAAGTTACTAATGGTAGTTTTCAAGTGGACATGGAATTTGAAAACGATGTGCCACAAGGTATCAGACGTGGTCAAAATTTACAAATACGAGTTGCGCTAAGCGAAGAAAAGCAAGCACTTCTTATTCCAAAAGGTGGTTTCTTTCAAAAAACTGGAGGCAATTGGATATTCAAAGTAAGTGATGATGGTACAACAGCCTATAAAGTAGATATATCATTGGGTAGTCAAAATACCGAGTATTATGAAGTAATAAGCGGTCTTGAGCCAGGCGATAATGTTATAACATCAAGTTATGACAGTTACGGAGACGTACAAGAATTAATACTAAGAGAATAAAATTATTTAGAAAAAAATATAATATTAATAAGTATAAAATAATAAGAACAAATGATAACAATTAACAACCTAGAAAAATTCTACAGTACTGATGAAATTCGTACAATTGCCTTAAACAAACTATCATTAAACGTAAATAATGGTGAATTTGTAGCTATAATGGGACCATCTGGATGTGGTAAATCAACATTACTTAATATTCTTGGATTACTTGATGATCCTGATGGAGGAAGCTTTGAGTTTAATGGTATTGAAGTAGCTGGTTATAACGAACGAAAACGAGCTGAATTAAGAAAGCATAATATAGGTTTTGTATTCCAAAACTTTAATTTGATAGATGAACTTACTGTTTATGAAAATGTAGAACTTCCACTTATTTATACTGGAGTAAAAACTGCTGAACGTAAGAGGCGAGTAGAAGAAGTGTTAGAAAAAATGAAAATCATGCACAGAAGAAAGCACTTTCCGCAACAGTTATCTGGTGGTCAGCAACAACGTGTTGCCGTTGCAAGAGCAGTAGTTAATAATCCTAAACTAATCTTAGCAGATGAACCTACTGGAAATCTGGACAGTAGCAATGGCAACGAAGTAATGGAATTACTTGTTGAACTCAATGAAGCCGGAACAACTATTATTATGGTAACTCATAGTGAGCATGATGCTAAATACAGTCACCGTATAATTAGAATGCTTGACGGCCAAAAAGTTACAGAAAACAGTTTAATTTAATTTAAAAGCATTAGTCATGAATTATTTAAAAATCGCATGGAGAAACCTGAAAAAGCAGCCTTTCTTCACATTCCTAAATACATTTGGACTCGCCATTGGTATGGCTGGTGGCTTACTCATTGCTTTGTTCATTTACGATGAACTTAGCTTTGACAAGATGTTCCCGGATGCAGACCGTATTTATCGGATAGATATTGATAACAGAAATAGTGACC
>JADFSQ010000399.1 GCA_022560715.1 Bacteroidota bacterium | reverse complement strand
CTAGGAAATATACCGAATGGATGGCCCTTGATAAGGAGTGGCTTAGACTATGCAATGCTGTATGGAGATTACCAGGAGAATCAATGGGTAGTGATGAGGAAGTGGCACTGGCAGAGAGCCTCAACATACCGGTATATTACTCATATGGAGACATACCCTAAATGTATTTTGCTGAGGACACCACCAACCAGTTCTTTTACCTTGGTGAGGAGGAGCCCAGCCCACGTATGCTCAATAAGTGGTTGGTTGATTCACCACCTCGCATCATAGGTATGGACATAGAGACCATCTCGCTCAAGGAGCGGATAGCCATTGGTGTTAGTATTGCACCTACACCAACCATCTGTTTTTACTTTACCTTGTTCCCAAGCCTCTGTAAGTGCAATAATTATAGATGCAGCTGTTGTATTTCCGTATTTCATAATATTATTAAACACTTGGTCATCTCTCAAACCAAACCTTTTTTGTACAAACTGAGAAATACGCAAATTCGCTTGATGCGGAATAAATAAATCAATATCTTCTTTTGTTAAATCATTCTTTGTTAATCCTTCTATAATAACTTCACTAAAACGTACTACTGCATTTTTAAAAACAAAAGTGCCATCCATATAAGGATAATAAGAAATGTCTTCTCCATTAGTTGCAATAATTTCAGGAACCCAATTTGCAATACTTGGTGAAGAAACTATGAGTTTATCTGCATTTTTACCTTCACTATGCAAATGCGTCGATAAAATGCCTTTAGTGTTATCCTCTTCTCTTGTCAACACACAAGCTCCTGCGCCATCGCCAAAAATTATTGCTACTCCTCTACCTCGTGTTGTTTTATCTAAACCATTAGAATGGTATTCGGCACCAATAACCAACACATTTTTATACATTCCTGTTTTAATAAATTGGTCAGCCACCGAAATAGCATATACAAAACCCGAACATTGATTACGTACATCTAAAGCTCCAATAGTATCCATTTCAAGCATTTCCTGAATTTGCACTCCACAACCTGGAAAATAATAATCGGGACTTAAAGTCGCAAATACAATAAAGTCTATATCATCTTTAGTTAAACCAGCACGTTCTATAGCAATTCTTGCAGCTTTTGCTCCCATAATTGCAGAAGTATCTTCACTCCCTTTTTCAATCCACCGACGTTCTTTAATTCCTGTGCGTTCTTGTATCCATTCGTCGGTTGTATCCATTAACTTCGATAAATCATCGTTTGTAACCACATTATCCGGAAGATATTTACCGAGACCTATTATTTTTGAATTATACATAGTTAGCTTTTAGCTTCTGTTTTAAATATTTTAAAGCTCAAATTTAGTGAATTAATAAAATAGAGGATTACCAAATAAGCATTTTTAACACTTTGGAAATATATTATACTTTATAGATTAATGAGTCTTAATTTTTAACTTACTTTTAATAAGACTAATACCATCATTTTAGTAGCTTTACAGCTCTTACTAATAAACACAACCAAAAATGAAAAACCATATCTTTTTAATTGTATTGTTTTTGAGTACATTAACGTATTCTCAGGAAAATGTTACCTACCAAAAACCATCTCAAGAAATTCTTGAATTAGCTGAAGCTCCTTTGGCTCCTTCCATTAGAATAGACAGCAAAGGCGAAAACATTGTTTTCCTTTATAGAAGCAGATTTAAAAGTATTGATGAACTTTCTGAAAAAGAAATGCGATTAGGTGGATTAAGAATAAATCCGAAAACCAATATCAATAGCAGACAGAGTTACTATACAAATGTAAAAGTGCGTATTGGCAGAAACGGAAACGAAACTGTAGTAAGTGGTTTACCGACTAATGGTCGTTATGCAAACTTTTTATGGTCGCCAAACCAAAAAATGATGGCATTTACCAATACAGTTAATAATGGTGTAGAACTTTGGGTTTTAGATATTGATTCTAAATATGCAAAAAAACTAACCGAAGCCAATCTTAATGCAAATACCGGAAGACCCTTTTCATGGTTTAAAGACAGTAATGCCCTATTAATAAAAACAATATCAAAAGATAGACAAGCACTTATTGATACTAAAACTGCGATTCCGACAGGGCCAACCATATCTGTAAGTGAAGCCGGTAAAAAAGCACAAAACAGAACATATCAAGATCTATTAAAAAATAAAACTGATGAACACAATTTTGAACAATTGACACTTTCAGAATTATATAAAGTAGATTTAAATGGGAATAAAACTTTATGGCTAAAAAGCGATATGTACAAAAACATTTCTTTTTCTCCTGATGGTGATTATATTATGGTTACTACTATTGAAAAACCATTTTCTTATTTAGTTACTTATAGAAGATTCCCATCAAAAACCAATATTTATAACACCAACGCAGATTTAATAAGCACT
>JADFSQ010000028.1 GCA_022560715.1 Bacteroidota bacterium | reverse complement strand
AAGCATAGGATAGAAAAATAAGCCAGCATTAACATCTTCTAACCTATCGGCTTTATCTTTAAAACTATGTGCAAGCGTTAAACGTTGATAAGGAAAAAAACAGCTTAAATACCAACCTAGTTCAGTTACTTGTGGCACATCACTTTGACGATAAAACACCGTTTTATTAATGTCTAATCCAAATGCCAACCAAGCAGCAGCGGTAGAATAGGTGTTTTGTTTAAGCAATTTAGAATCTTTAATTTGAGTGAGCGAATGCATATCTGCAATAAACAGAAAGGATTCATTTTTAGGATTGTTGCTCATTTGTATGGCAGGAATAATAGCTCCTAAAAGATTTCCCAAATGTGGTGTTCCTGTGCTTTGTATTCCTGTTAAAATTCTTGCCATAATATTTCCTGCGTAGGCAGGAATCTTTTTAATTAATGTTCAACAGTAGCAAAGGTACTTTTTTTAGTAGAAATGTTAAATTAATTTAAGTAGTTTTGATGCCAATGATTGTATTTAAGTATATATTTTGGATTTTATATCGCATTTGGTTCTACATTCTTGTAATTGTACCAATTATAATCTTATTTCCAATCCTTATTATTTCTGTATCTAGAGAGCAATGGTATCCTATGTTTTTTAGAATAGCTCGTTTTTGGGCCAAAATTATTTTAATAGGAATGGGATTTCGTTGGAAAATTAAAAAAGAACAAACCCTTGAAAAAGGAAAAAGTTACATGTTTATTGCTAACCACACCTCGATGGTTGATATTATGTTAATGTTAGTTGCTGTAAAAAGACCCTTTGTTTTTGTCGGGAAAAAGGAATTAGCAAAGATTCCTCTATTTGGATTTTTTTATAAAAAGACCTGTATTTTAGTAGATAGAAGTAGTTTAAAAAGCAGGCAAGCAGTGTTTTTAAGAGCACAGCAAAGACTTAATCAAGGCTTGAGTATTTGTATTTTTCCAGAAGGAGGCGTTCCTGAAGAACATATAGAATTAGATGTTTTTAAAGATGGAGCTTTTAGATTAGCCATTAATCATAAAATTCCTATTGTTCCGTTAACTTTTTTAGATAATAAAAAACGTTTTTCTTATACTTTTTTTAGCGGAGGTCCGGGGAAAATGCGTGTAATTAAACATAAATTTTTAGAAACGCTCGACTTAACTATTGAAGACACCAGGACGTTAAACGATACAGCAAGACAAGTAGTGCTGAATTCTTTAAGAGAAAACATATAAACTAAAAGCTGCTCGAGGCACAGAGCAGCTTTTGTTATTATTGCAACCCAAAGATTTGGAATTACAATAATCAATCTAACCAACTAAAAATTTTAAAACTTAAAACTTAAACCAGAATATATACCAATAAAATAAGGTTTAAAATTACCTGAAGTTTCATTGAAAGTATTTATTTGATATTTAAATATAGGTTCAAGATTTAAATTAAACTTATCTGATATTTTAAAATCGAATCCCAGCCCAAAATTTGCGCTAAAGCTAGTATTGTTAATATTTGTTGCTTCTCCTAATAAAGTACTAACACCATTAAAAAATGAATAAATTTCGTTATCAGTTAAAAATAAAGCACTAAATCCACCTATTACACTAATGCCCATTTTTTTATTCGATATTCGATATTCTAATTCTAAAGGTATTTCTATAAATCCTAATTTTTGATCTATTGATGATTCTATAAAATTATTTAGAATTCCAGGAACTTGTAAAAAATTAAATTCCTCAACACTAATAAAAGAAAGATTTTCGCCTGCTTCATTAAATTTTACATTCCTTAATAATCCCGGACTATCAGATCCACCAATATTATCGTAAACAATAACATCGTTTGTACTATAACCAAGATTAACTTTATTTATTCCAGCACGAACTCTCAATTTTTTATTAATAGCATAACTTCCCGATATACCATAACTCATATTAATATCTCCAGTTTTTGAGTTATTGTTAAACTGTGGATGGATTGAGGATCCATTTCCGAAAGAATTGAAATAAACAGGAGCAATATTAGAGGCAATACTCCATCGATCAAATTCTTCTTTAGGAATATCTTCAATATTTTCGTCTTCATTAGCAGCAATTTCTTCAGTTAAAGACAATTTGTCATTTTCTGTAATTGTATTAGACTCTTCAGATTCTGTGATATTTTCATCAACATTAGTGTTAGTTGAAGCAGTCTTATAAGTTTCTTTTGTTTCTGATGTATTGTTAACAGGTTTCAATAACTCATCAATTTTTGCTTTATCGATATTATTATTTTCAACCTTATCTTTATACAAATTCGAATTGGTATTATCTACGATAGCATTTTTTGACTTTTCTGAAGAAGATTTAACCAGTTCGTTTTTGTTAGTTTTATAAGTATTCCGATTAACGTTTTGAGTATTATTACTTACAGTTACATTTCTGTTTTCATTTTGTGCTGAAATTGAACGTGCATTAGTTGTAGAGTCATTAGATGGGAAACTAGAAGATTCAGATTTAAGATCTTCTGAAACATTTTTTTGATCAGAATCAGAAAGCATATTTTCCTTATTAACAGCATCTTGTGAATCTGTATTTTCAGAATCTTTTATAGTGCCTTCATCTACAATTATTTCTTGTAAAGGAATTGTAGTATTATTATTTAATACAACCTGACTTATTGTAAATAGTAACAATAAAGTAGCAGCTACACCAGCCACTCGCCACCACGTTGGGATGCCTTTTTTCCCTTTTTCAATACTTTGTAATTCTATAGATATATTTTCCCAAACAGAATTGCTAGGAGTAGCTTCAAAATCTTTTAGCTTCTCCATAAACAGTCTGTCTATGTTTTTTTTATCTTTCATTATAATGATTGCAAATTTAAATTTGCTTTATAGTTTTCAATTTTATTTTTTAAAATCATTCTTGCCCGAGCAAGATTGGATTTAGTTGTACCTGTTGAAATATTAAGCATTTTCGCTATTTCTTTATGCGAATATCCATCTAAAGCATAAAGACTAAACACCAAGCGATACCTATCTGGTAATTCTTGGATACTTAAAAGCAAAAAATTCATATCAACTTGATAGTCTTCAATTTCAATTACTTCATCTTCAATATTATTCTCATTTACAATATTAAAAACACCTTTTATTCTATATTTTTGAAGCACAGTATTAATTACAATTCGTTTAAGCCAGCCTTCAAAAGATCCTTTTTTTTTGTATTGCGATATTTTTTTAAAAATAGTCACAAAGGCATCTTGCAGATTGTCTTCAGCATCTGCATGATTTCTTGAATACTTTAAACAGACCGCAAATAATTTACCCGAAAAGAGCTTATAAACTTCGCTTTGTGCTTTAGTATCATTTTTTTTACATTTTTGTATGAGTATATCTAAACTCAAATATCTAAAGCTTAATTAAATTTACTGTACTATTGGCACCTCAAAAACCAAATAGGTGTCATGCCCATTCTCATCTTCTCCTTGCCAAAATTTAAAAATATAAGTACCTCCATTTTTATTTACATGAAAATTAAATGATCTTTCTTCTAATTCGTTAGTAAGAGTCTCACATATAGTGTTTTCATTAGAATTTAATACCTTATTGATTACAGCTATAGTTCTAACATTAATTTCTGCTACATAATATAAGTCATTAAAAAAATGGCATGACGACGGTTTGAAATAAGAATAACCAATTGTATAAACTTCACCAAAACGTATTTCATTAGGGATTGATACACTTTCAATAGGAAGGATTTCAAAATAGAAATCTTCATTTACAGGATCAACACTACATGACCAAAAAGAAACTATAACAAACCCAAAAAAAAATAATTTCTTCATTTTAATTTGATATTTAGATACAAACTATGTTATAATATAGATGCTAAACCTTTAAAAAGGTTGCGTGTGGATTATAAAAACTCCGATAGTATCGAGATCGAGACTTTCAAACTTTATTTATCTTGAGCAATTATTGCTTTAATTTTTTGCTCAAGCTCTTCCATTAAGTCAGGATTATCGTTTATAATAACTTTAACTGCATCACGTCCTTGACCGAGTTTCGTACCTTGGTAACTAAACCATGAGCCACTTTTTTTTATAATTTCATGCTCTACTGCAATATCTAATATTTCACCAACTTTTGAGATGCCTTTTCCATACATAATATCAAACTCTGCCAGTCTAAATGGCGGAGCGACTTTGTTTTTTACAACTTTAACACGAGTTTTATTGCCTAAAACAGTGCCATTACTGTCTTTAATTTGTGTAGAACGACGAATATCTATACGTATGGAGGCATAAAATTTTAAAGCATTTCCGCCAGTAGTAACTTCAGGATTGCCAAAAACAATACCAATTTTTTCGCGTAATTGGTTAATAAACATCATAACACACTTGGTTTTACTAATTGAAGCTGTTAGCTTACGTAATGCTTGAGACATTAATCGCGCATGTAAACCCATTTTAGAATCGCCCATTTCACCTTCTATTTCACTTTTTGGAGTAAGAGCTGCGACAGAGTCTATTACAATAATATCTATGGCACCAGATCTAACTAAATTGTCGACAATTTCTAAAGCTTGTTCGCCATAATCTGGTTGAGAAATAATTAAATTATCAATATCTACGCCAAGATTTTTTGCATAAAAGCGATCAAAAGCATGTTCAGCATCAATAAATGCTGCGATTCCACCTGCTTTTTGGGCTTCGGCGATAGCATGTAGAGCAAGTGTAGTTTTACCAGAAGATTCGGGACCATAAATTTCTACAACTCTGCCTTTTGGATAACCTCCAACTCCCAAGGCTAAATCAAGCCCAAAAGAGCCCGAAGAGATAGCTTCGATGTTTTCAACTGCTGCATCACCCATCCTCATGACTGCTCCTTTGCCATAAGCTTTATCTAATTTGTCTAACGTAAGTTGTAGCGCTTTTAATTTTGCTTCTTTTTCGTTGCTCATTTCTTCAAATTTTAATTTCTAACTGATGCTAAAGTAATACATCTTTTAGCACAATACAATTTTATGACGCAACCTTTTTAAACTTTTGGCATCTATCTTTTAGAACTGGGAAAGTTTGCTATGAAATTTTTTAAAAGAACTTTGCTAATAAATCAATTAGGTTTTACTGTTGCCATTTCTGTAAATGGTAATTGTAAAGCTGATGGTGGTTAACTCAATATATGTATTTAATAGAAAATTAAAATATTGTATAACGAGTTAGTCTAAAAACGCTTTGAATTAATCAAAGCGTTTTTTATTACCTTGATTTAAAAAGATTACATTTGCACAAAATATTTCTTAACCTTAAAACATTAGTATAGCATGCAACTGTACAATAAATTAAGTGCAAAAGAAAGGGCTGAATTAATTGACCAATCTGGTAAAAAACGATTAACCCTTTCTTTTTATCAATATGCCAAAATTGGCAATCCGCAAATTTTTAGAGATCATTTATTTATAACCTGGAATGCATTAGATGTTCTTGGTAGAATATATATTGCGAACGAAGGGATTAATAGTCAATTATCACTTCCAGCCGATCGCTTTACAGCATTTAAAGAGCATTTAGATAGTATTTCTTTTTTGAAAAATGTAAGATTAAACATTGCTGTTGAGCAAGACAATAAGTCGTTTCTTAAACTTAAGATAAAAGTTCGAGACAAAATTCTTGCAGATGGTCTAAACGATAATACGTTTGATGTAAGAAATATAGGAATTCATGTAGGCGCAAAACAGTTTAACGAACTTATTGAAGATGAGAAAACAATTCTTGTCGATATGCGAAACCACTATGAAAGCGAAATAGGACATTTTAAAAATGCCATTACTCCAGACGTGGATACATTTAGAGAGTCGTTAGATATTATAGAAGAAGATTTAAAAGACCATAAAGAAGACAAGAATCTGGTAATGTATTGTACAGGAGGAATTCGTTGTGAGAAAGCAAGTGCTTATTTTAAACATAAAGGTTTTAAAAACGTATATCAACTCGAAGGCGGAATTATAGAATACACAAGACAAGTGAAAGAACACAATTTTGAAAATAAATTTTTAGGACAAAACTTTGTGTTTGATGATCGAAGAGCAGAACGTATTAGTAATGATGTTGTTGCTATCTGTCATCAATGCAAAAACCCTTTCGATATACATACTAACTGCGCAAACGAAGCCTGTCACTTATTGTTTATTCAATGTAATGATTGTAAAGAAATGATGGAAAATTGTTGCTCGACCAATTGTATGGAAATAAATCAATTGCCCTATAAAAAACAAAAAGAACTTCGAAAGGGACAAGGCAATAGTAATGATATATTTAAAAAAGGAAGATCTGAAAAATTGAAATTCAAAAAATAATTATGCGGCATATTGAATTAATGGCTCCAGCGGGGAATTTTGAATCCTTACAAGCAGCTATAGATAATGGAGCCAATTCAGTGTATTTTGGTGTTGAGCAATTGAACATGAGAGCAAGAGCTTCCACTAATTTCACTTTGGATGATTTGGAAGAAATTTCTAGACGATGTAAAACAAAAAACATTCGTACATATCTTACTTTAAATACAATAATATACGATCACGATCTTTTCATTGTAAAGACATTGATTAAAAAAGCTAAAGCAGCTGATATTACAGCTGTTATTGCTATGGATCAAGCGGTAATTACTTCTGCAAGAGAAGTGGAAATGGAAGTACATATTTCTACGCAAATTAATATTACAAATATTGAAACAGTTAAGTTTTATTCATTGTTTGCTGACACTATGGTTCTTAGTAGAGAGCTTAGTTTACGTCAAGTAAAGAAAATTACTATGCAAATTGAAAAAGATAAAATAAAGGGACCTTCAGGAAATCTTGTTGAAATTGAAATTTTTGGTCATGGTGCATTATGTATGGCTGTTTCGGGAAAATGTTATATGAGTTTGCATTCACATAATTCATCAGCAAATAGAGGTGCATGTAAACAAAATTGCAGAAAAAAATATACTGTTATCGATCAAGAAACAGGTTTTGAAATGGAGCTGGATAATGAGTATATTATGTCTCCAAAAGACTTGTGTACTATAGATTTTTTAGACCAAGTTGTTGATGCGGGAATAAAAGTATTAAAGATTGAAGGCAGAGGAAGATCGCCAGAATATGTTGCCAATGTGATTAAATGTTATAGAGAAGCTATTAATAGTGTTGCAAAGGGCACTTATAATAAAGAGGAAGTTGTATCTTGGATGTTGGAGTTAGAAAAAGTATATAATCGTGGTTTTTGGAATGGCTATTATTTAGGGCAAAAACTTGGAGAATGGAGTAAAGGTTCAGGGTCTCACGCTACACAAAAGAAAGTTTATCTTGGGAAAGGCATACGCTTTTTCCCAAAAGCACAAATAGGAGAATTCAAGATAGAAGCTTACGATATTTCAATAGGAGACAAGATTTTAATTACAGGGATCACAACAGGCGTCAAAGAACTTGAGGTAAAAGAAATGTTAGTCAATGACATAAAGCAAGATACTGGCTCTAAAGGCGATTCTGTTACCATACCTTTGGGTTTCAGAATTAGGCCTTCGGATAAACTATATAAAATTGTTGAAAATAAGGTAGAGACATAATGGTAATAGTTACCCTGCAACGAAAAAAATGTATTGGTTGTAATTATTGTGTAGAATTGGCTCCTGAGCAATTTCAAATGTCTAAAAAGGATGGCAAATCAGTATTACTTCACGCTAAGGAGAAAAAAGGATTCTTCACGATTAAATCATCAGATGAGTTAATTTACCTGAAGTGTCAAAACGCAGCGAAAGTTTGTCCTGAAAACATAATTGATGTTAAAAATATTTAAATAATCTCTTCAATTTTAAAGTCAGTATAATAATATTATCTTTACATTTCAAACAAATTATTAATCATCTTCTGAAAATGAAACGTTTTCAGAATCTATATATTTATTTTTATGGCTTGTAACAGTTGTACGACTGGTAAAGATGGTCAGCCAAGAGGATGTAAAAACAACGGAACTTGTGGTTCAGACAGCTGCAATAAACTAACCGTTTTCGATTGGTTATCAAACATGTCTCTTCCTAATGGTGAAACTCCTTTTAATTGCATTGAAGTTCGTTTCAAAAATGGCAGAAAACATTATTATAAAAATTCTGAAAATTTATCCTTAAGCATTGGCGATGTTGTTGCCACTCAAGCACAATCAGGTCATGATGTTGGTATGGTTACTCTTGCAGGAGAACTTGTAAGAGTACAAATGAAACGCAAAAAAGTTGAAGAAGATAGCGAGGAGGTTTTAAAAATATACCGAAAAGCATCACAAAGAGATATTGATATTTGGCAAACAGCACGAGATAAAGAAGAGGCAATGAAGGTAAAAGCACGCCAATTTGCGATAGATCTTAAATTGCAGATGAAGATATCAGATATTGAATATCAAGGCGATGCAAGTAAGGCGACCTTTTATTATACAGCCGACGAGCGTGTAGATTTTCGGGAACTTATTAAAGTTTTTGCAAAAGAATTTAGAACACGAATAGAAATGAAACAAATTGGGCTTCGTCAAGAAGCAGCCAGACTTGGAGGAATAGGTTCTTGTGGCAGAGAACTATGCTGTTCCACTTGGTTAACCGATCTTCGATCAGTAAGCACGTCTGCAGCCCGTTATCAGCAATTGTCTTTAAATCCTCAAAAATTAGCTGGGCAATGTGGAAAATTAAAATGCTGTTTAAATTACGAACTTGATTCTTACCTTGACGCATTAAAAGATTTTCCTAAAACAGAGATTAAACTTCAAACCGAAAAAGGCGTAGCTGTTTGCCAGAAAACAGATATTTTTAAAAGACACATGTGGTATGCTTATGAAGGCGAATGGATGAATTGGCACAAATTAACTACAGATCAAGCCAATGAAATAATTGAATTAAATATTAAGAAGAAAAAAGTTGTAAGCCTAGAAGAGTATGCCGAAGAGTTGATAGAAGACACTAAAAACGATTTTGAAAACGTTGTAGGGCAAGATAGTTTAACACGGTTCGATAGTCCAAGGCGTAGAAAGAAACGTAGAAATAATAGAAACCGAAACCGAAGAAAGCCTCAAAGCAATGCGAAATAATTTATGGTGTCTCTTTATTATTATGATAGGATTTACTTCCTGCGATTCCAGTCAGGTTTTTGACGAGTATAAAACCATTCCTGATAGTTGGCATAAAGATAATATAGTAAGTTTTAATGTCATTCCGCCCGACACAACCAAACACTATAATTTGTTCGTAAATATTAGAAATACTTATGATTTTAAATACAGTAATTTGTTTCTAATTGTTGAAATTAATTTCCCGAACGGGAAAGTGATAAAAGATACATTAGAGTATGTAATGGCAAAACCAAATGGAGAATTTTTAGGATCAGGATTTTCAGATATTAAAGAGAATAAGTTGTTTTATAAAGAAGGCTTTATTTTTGAAGAAAGTGGCGATTATAAAATAAATATTCAACATGCTATGCGTAAAAACGGAAGTGTTATAGGCATCGAAAATCTTGAAGGGATTACAGATGTTGGATTTAGAATTGAAAAAATTCAAAATTAAAATTAATAATGGCAGTTAAAAAGAAAACAAATAAAGCATCCGGTTTTTCAAAGTATATTCGCTGGTTTTGGATGCTGTTTTCCAGCGGGATATTAGCCATAACTTTAGTTTTTCTGTTAGCATCCTGGGGATTTTTTGGAGAAATGCCAACCTTTGAAGATTTAGAAAACCCAAAAAACAACCTCGCAAGCCAAATTATATCTGCAGACGGCGAAATATTAGGAAAATTTTATTTTAATGACAACAGGACTCCTGTTGATTATAACGAGTTACCACAACATTTGGTTGATGCTTTAATTGCAACTGAAGACGTACGTTATCATGAGCATGCTGGAATTGATGCCAGAGGCACTATAAGAGCATTTGTTTTTTTAGGTAAAAGAGGTGGAGCCAGTACAATTTCTCAACAATTGGCACGACAATTATTTGTTGGTGTTAGGTCAAGAAATAAGTTTCAGGCGATGACCCAAAAAATAAAAGAATGGGTTATCGCTACACGTTTAGAACGCCAATATACCAAAGAAGAAATCATAGCAATGTATTTTAATATTTACGATTTTGGTAATAATGCTGACGGGATTCGTTCAGCAGCAAGCATTTATTTTGATAAAAAGCTTATGGATTTAGACGTAAAAGAATCTGCAATGCTGGTTGGGATGTTTAAGAATTCTTCATTGTACAACCCAAGAGAGCATAGAAATCCTGAAGGCACAAAAAACAGAAGAAATGTGGCTTTAAGTCAAATGAAGAAAAACGGCTACATTACTAAAGCAGTTAAAGATTCGCTTCAAAAATTAGATTTAGGATTGCGTTATACACCACAATCACATCGTGATGGGACAGCAACTTATTTCAGAGCCTATTTACAAAGGTTTATGAAAAGATGGGTTAATGATAAAGCAAATCGTAAACCAGATGGTTCAAAATATAGCATTTATAGTGATGGTTTAAAAATTTATACTACCATAGATTCAAGGATGCAAAAATATGCTGAAGATGCTGTAGCTAAACACATGCCAAGGCTGCAAGCCGAATTTTTTCATCAAAACACAGCAAAACGAAACCCGACAACTCCCTTTTTAGAATTAACTTATGGTGCAATAGATACTTTATTGAGACGCTCGATTCGACAATCGGAGCGATGGAGACATATGAAATACGATTTGAAGATTCCAGACGAGAAAATATTGTCATCTTTTAACAAGCCTATTAAAATGTCTGTTTTTTCTTGGAAAGGAGACATTGATACCATCATGACACCTATGGATTCTATGCGTTATTACAAATCGTTTTTCCGAACAGGAATGATGTCTATGGAACCACAAACAGGACATGTAAAAGCTTGGGTTGGTGGTGTTAATTATAAACATTTTCAATACGATATGGTTAAACAAGGAAAGCGCCAAATAGGATCTACCTTTAAACCATTTGTTTATGCAACTGCTATAGACCAATTACATTTATCACCTTGTGATCTGCTTCCGGATTCTCCTTTTTGCATCGAAAAAAATAAATATGGCAATCCTGAAGAATGGTGTCCTAAAAATTCAGGAGAAAAATATGGAAAAATAAGAACTTT
>JADFSQ010000398.1 GCA_022560715.1 Bacteroidota bacterium | reverse complement strand
ATTATTAATGCTATTGTCGAAATTACTCAAAAACTTTGAAATCCATTACTATTTGAATAATATCCGGGGCATAATCCCGAACCTTTCTCTTTCCAATTACCTTGAACTTTCTTCCCAATTTAGAACAGGCTTTTCGGATTTGTTGCACGGGAGCTTTTTAGGGGTTTTCTTTGGAGGTGAACTGATAATAGTGAACTATTCCCCGGTTTGGTTTATGTTATTTATTATAATCTATATTGTCGCCTTAACTGGGTTACTAGGGGCTGCAAGGTTTTTAGTTCCTGTATTACCTTTGTACCTGTTCATAGCTGCTTTGGGATTTTCTCATAAGAAAATTGTTTCAGTTTCTATAGAATAGATTGTATCTGCATATACAGTAAATTGCTCTAAAATCATATATTGAACTTGTTTAAACGTATCGACTAAAATACCTTAATTAATTAGTTTTTACAATGCTATTATTGTAATAATTTATTTTTTAAAAGTAAATTATCATTATTAAATTTAGTAATTTAGTAGAAAAAATTGTTCCCTTTATTAATGAACCGAAAATGGATAATCACACTAATTTTATTACTGCTAGTGTTTTTAGGTTACAAATACATCTACCAAGACCATAGAGATATACAAAAAGAGCAGGCAGAATTTGTTGTTTCTTCAACTTCAATAACAAAAGAATTTTTACAAAATTCGATGGAAGCAGAAAAAAAGTACCTCAATAAAACTATTGAAATTAGAGGTGTTATTACCGAAATTACCGAAAATGATATTACCCTAAACAATAATGTGTTTTGTCAATTTAGCAGTAAGATAACTAACTTATTTACTACTAAAGATTCAATTACAATTAAAGGAAGATGTATTGGATATGACGACCTGCTTCAACTTGTTAAGATTGACCAAAGCACAATAATAGAATAAAGCTATATGGTATGAAATATATATTTATTATCGCACTTTGTTTTCCAATATTTACATATTCACAAGACGATTTATTGAGTGAAATTGATTCAGACTCTGTTGGAATAGAATATGCAACTGCAGCATTTAAAGGATTAAAGATTGTTAATTTTGAATCTACAAAACTGGTAGCTAAAAAAGAATTGACTTTTATAGTCTCTCATAGATTTGGAAGTATTGAGAATGGTTTTGACACCTTTTTCGGACTTGACAATGCTGTAACACGATTGAATTTTGTTTACGGTCTGACCGATAATATTAATATTGGAGTTTCGCGTAGTTCCTACCAAAAAACGTATGAAGCTTCAGCTAAATACAGGCTTATCAGGCAGCAAAAAAATGGATTTCCATTTACAATAGTTGGCTTTAATGAAATACTTATTAATACCGCTTTAGAAAAAGACAATTTACCAAAATTAGAATTAAAACACCGCTTAAGCTATACTGCACAACTGTTGATTTCCAGAAAAGTAAGCACAAATTTTTCGTTTGAATTGGCTCCAACATTTTTTCATGACAATTATGTGTCAGTAAATAATCAGGATAATTCTCAATTTGCGTTAGGTTTTGGCGGACGTTATAAATTAGCTAAACGTTGGTCATTAAATATGGATTATGGTTGGCATTTAAACAGAGCAAGTAATTCGCCATTTAAAAACCCATTCTCAATTGGTGTGGATTTAGAAACAGGTGGTCATGTGTTTCAAATGCATTTTACCAATTCACAAGCGATGAATACCAACGGATATTTGGGACAAGCAACAGGAGATTGGGCAGATGGCAATATTTATTTTGGATTTAATATAAGCAGAGTATTCTAGTAGTAAACCAAATATTATGAAAAAATTTATTTTAATAATTTTTACAATCACAATTTCTTTTAGCTGTACAAATGTCAGCGAAGATGATTTAATTGATGCTGTTGAACCGCCTGCCGTAGCAACTTATAATACTGATATAAAAATCATTATAGACAATAATTGTCTAAACTGTCATATACAACCACCAATAAATGGAGCTGGCATTCCTTTACTAACCTACGATAATGTTAAAAACGGGGTTGAAAATAATAATTTAATAAGCAAAATTTCTGGAAATGGTCCAGGAGCATTAATGCCACTTGGTGGACCCAGCTTACCACAAAATCTAATCGATTTAATAATACAATGGGAAGCTGACGGATTGCTGGAAAATTAATTTTAAATATTTTCTGGCAAACTTTTTGTTGCTATTTCTTTGATTAAATTGTTTAAAATGAAAAACATAATCTATATAATTTTATTTTTTAGCATCAGTATAACTGCACAGCATAAGTATTTAACTAAATCTGGCACAGTAAAATTTGAAGCATCAGTCCCTTCTTTTGAAGAAGTTAAAGCCATAAACAAGTCTGCTTCTGCTATAATAAATATTGAAACTGGCGAATTTGCTGC
>JADFSQ010000027.1 GCA_022560715.1 Bacteroidota bacterium | reverse complement strand
ACCTTTTTTAAATCAACAAGGAGTTATTATGCGTACACCTCGTGGTCGTGAGGTCACAGAATTAGCATATAAACATTTAGGTAAAGTAAAAGGTGCAACACAAGGAGGATTGTTTTAGTTTTTATTCTTGCGAAGGCAAGAATCTCATTAATTATGAATTCCAAACATAAACATACCCAACTCATAAAAACCGAAGCCAAACGCCTCGGTTTTTTGTCTTGTGGTATTAGCAAAGCACAATTTTTAGAAGAAGAAGCACCTCGATTAGAAAAATGGTTAAACCAAAATATGCATGGCCAAATGCAGTATATGGAAAATCATTTCGATAAGCGGTTAGACCCAACAAAATTAGTACAGGATTCAAAATCGGTTATTTCATTATTGTTAAACTATTTTCCACAAGAAGAACAAAACCAAAACAGCTTTAAGTTATCTAAATATGCTTATGGAACAGACTATCATTTCGTTATAAAAGAGAAACTAAAATCCCTTTTAAATTTTATTCAAGATGAAATAGGTGAAGTTCATGGAAGAGCCTTTGTAGATTCAGCTCCTGTACTTGACAAAGCTTGGGCAGCAAAATCAGGTTTGGGTTGGATCGGAAAACACAGCAATTTGTTGACACAACAAGTAGGTTCATTTTATTTTGTTGCCGAGCTTATTATCGATTTAGATTTAGAATACGATTTGCCGGCAACCGACCATTGTGGCGAATGTACAGCATGTATAGATGCCTGCCCAACACAAGCTATTGTTGAACCTTATGTAGTAGATGGTAGCAAATGTATTTCGTATTTTACTATCGAGTTAAGAGAAAATATTCCAACAGAGTTTAAAGGACAAATGGACGATTGGATGTTTGGCTGTGATGTATGCCAGGATGTATGTCCTTGGAATCGGTTTTCAAAACCTCATAACGAACCACTTTTTAATCCACATCCCGAACTGTTATCTATGACTAAAAAAGATTGGGAAGAGATTACTGAAGATGTATTCAAAAAAGTGTTTAAAGAATCCGCAGTAAAACGCACTAAATTTTCTGGCTTAACAAGAAATATAGAGTTTTTGAAAAGTTAAAATTTAATATCTATTTCACCATCGAAGTAATTTTCCAATCACGTTAAACCTAAGTCTATTTTCTTTTTTCTATTATCTTTCCTCTTAAAAACACTTACATTTGTAAATTCAGATTAATTATATCTTATGAGCAAACAAAGCAAACGACGTGAAGCCCTAATATATCATGCCAAACCAATTCCGGGAAAAATAAAGGTAGTTCCTACAAAAAAATATGCAACCCAAAGAGATTTGTCATTAGCGTATTCACCAGGCGTGGCAGAGCCCTGTTTAGAAATTGAAAAAGATATAAACAATGTCTATAAATATACTGCAAAAGGAAATTTGGTGGCTGTAATTTCTAACGGAACTGCAGTTTTAGGATTAGGAAATATTGGTCCAGAAGCTTCTAAACCCGTAATGGAAGGTAAGGGCTTACTCTTTAAAATATTTGCAGATATAGATGTGTTTGACATAGAAGTTAATACAGAAGATGTCGAAGAATTTATACAAACAGTAAAGATGATTGCCCCAACTTTTGGAGGAATTAATCTTGAAGATATTAAAGCACCAGAAGCATTTGAAATAGAAAGGCGCTTAAAAGAAGAGTTGGATATTCCTGTAATGCACGACGACCAACACGGTACAGCCATTATTTCGACTGCTGCATTGCTAAATGCTTTAGAAATTGCAAATAAAAACATCGAAGAAGTAAAGTTAGTTATAAGTGGTGCTGGTGCTGCTGCTATTTCTTGTACACGATTGTACAAATCTTTTGGGGCAAGAAATGAGAATATTGTAATGTTGGATAGCAAAGGTGTAATTAGAAAAGATAGAGATAATTTAAGCGTACAAAAAGCAGAATTTGCTACTGACAGAAAAATTGACACTTTAGAGCAAGCTATGAATGGAGCTGATGTATTTATTGGTTTGTCAAAGGCAAATATCGTTACTCCCAAAATGATAAAAGCAATGGCAAAAACCCCAATAGTTTTTGCTATGGCAAATCCAGATCCGGAAATCGCATATCAATTAGCAATCGATACTCGCGATGATATTATTATGGCAACCGGAAGAAGCGATCATCCAAATCAGGTAAACAATGTATTAGGATTTCCATTTATTTTTAGAGGAGCCTTAGATGTTCGTGCAACAGGAATAAATGAAGCTATGAAAAAAGCTGCTGTTTTAGCACTTTCTAATTTAGCAAAAGAGCCAGTTCCCGAACAAGTAAATGTTGCATATAGAGAAACAAGATTAACTTTTGGGAAAGATTATATTATCCCTAAACCCTTCGACCCAAGATTAATAGCAGTTGTACCACCTGCAGTTGCAAAAGCCGCAATGGATAGTGGTATAGCAAAAGAACCCATAAAAGATTGGAAGAAATATGAAGAATCTCTTCTTGAAAGGTTAGGAAGCGATAATAAATTAGTTCGGTTACTACATAATAGGGCTAAATTAGAACCTAAGAGTGTCGTTTTTACTGAAGCTGACCAATTAGTGGTTTTAAAAGCAGCTCAAATAGTGTATGAAGAAGGCATCGCTAAACCAATTTTATTAGGACGACGTGATAAAATTGAAAAGTTAAAAGAGGAAATAGAATTTGATGTCGAAGTTCCTATAATTGATCCTAAAAGTGATGCCGAAGGAGATAGAAAAGATGCCTATGCAAAAATATATTGGGGACAACGTAAACGACGAGGCATAACTTTGCATAGCGCCAGAAAACTGATGAGAGAGCGAAACTATTTTGCTGCAATGATGGTTAACGAGGGTGATGCCGATGCCTTAATTTCAGGATATTCCAGAAATTATCCATCAGTTGTAAAACCAATGTTAGAATTAATTGGTCTGGACAAAGGTGCTACGAGGATTGCTACCACAAATGTATTAATGACAGAGCGAGGCCCTTTATTTTTAAGTGATACATCAATTAATATAGATCCAACAGCAAAAGACCTTGCCAAAATTGCGCAAATGACAGCCACTACAGTAAAAATGTTTGGTATAGAACCTGTAATCGCAATGATATCCTACTCGAATTTCGGTTCATCTGTTAACGAAAAAGCTTCAAAAGTTAGAGATGCAGTAAAATATTTACACAGGTATTTTCCGAGCTTGATTGTGGATGGCGAATTACAAACAGATTTTGCCTTAAATAAAAAAATGCGTATGGATCGTTTTCCGTTTTCCAAACTGGCCGATAAAAAAGTAAATACGCTTATTTTTCCTAATTTAGATGCAGCTAATATTACATATAAACTTCTTAAAGAACTTAATCAATCAGAAAACATTGGTCCAATTATGATGGGAATGAAAAAGCCTGTTCATATTTTACAATTAGATGCAAGTGTAGATGAAATTGTAAATATGACAGCCATTGCAGTAATAGACGCACAAAAGAAGCAGAAAAGAGAAAATAATATCAATTGAATTTTAGAGTTTAATAGGTATAATATAAGTTTTAGGTTAAGAGATACCCCTTAAATTATCTCTTTATATTCGATGTTACTACACAATTGAAAAACCAATCTTGATTTAATGAAAGAAATTTTAATTATTACGGGAGCTTGCGGAGTCGGGAAATCAACCATTTCAAAAAAATGGGCAAAACTGAAAAAAGGTGCAGTAATTGAATCTGACTGTTTTAGAAACTGGATACATAACAAAATCTATGACCGGTTTTCAATAAAAGAAGAAATGTTGGTGGCAGATCTGGCTTTAGTTTCGGCTAAGGAATATCTAAAACATAATATGCCTGTTGTAATAGAAAATGTTTGGACGCCTTTAGGATTGGATAAACTCAAAAACACCCTTGAAAATGAATTTGAAGATGTGAACATGAAATTTGTTTGGTTAAAATGCAATTTGGATGAAAATCATAGAAGAGATAGATTGCGCATATCTGAAAACCAAATGAAAGATCGAGTAGAAATTGTTAACGTTGAACTTTCTGAATATGAATGGCCCGAATATTTGAATATTATAGACACGACCAACTTAACTGAAAAGGAAACACTAAATCGGATAGTAGAAATTTAGTCTAAATGAAACCTGATAAAACCGATGGTAATACATTGTATTGTTCATTGCTTGTACTTTATTAATCGAAAGTTAGTAAATATAAGACCATCAAATTTTTAATTTGGCTTTTAAAATAAAAAGATAAAACAAAATGCAAAATTTGGCTCTGTTCCTAATTGAAAATTCATACTTTTCCATACAAAATGAACCATACACAAATCGTTTATATAGATATAATTATGTTTAATAATTTTATTACATTTGAAACGATAACAAAACGTAATTAATGATTACACATATTCAAGGAAAACTTATTGAAAAAAATCCTACTAATGTTGTGATAGATTGTAACGGAGTTGGCTATCATTTAAACATTTCTTTGCATACCTATTCTCAAATTCCCGATCAAGAAAATTTACGCCTTTATACGCACCTGCAAGTAAAAGAAGATTCGCATACCTTATACGGGTTTTCCTCATTGTCTGAACGTGAAATTTTCCGCTTATTAATTTCGGTAAGTGGCATAGGAACAAATATTGCCCGCACAATGCTGTCTTCATTATCACCTAAACAAGTTAGAGAAGGGATTGCCATAGAAGATATTGCATTAATACAATCTGTAAAAGGAATAGGACTAAAAACTGCTCAACGTGTAATAATAGAATTAAAAGATAAAGTTTTAAAGATTTACGATATAGATGAAGGTTCAATTTCTATAAGCAATACTAATAAAGAAGAAGCGTTATCTGCTTTAGAAGTTCTTGGCTATACAAAGAAGCAATCCAATCGAGTTGTGGATATAATAATAGCTGCCAATAAAGATGCTAATGTAGAAACTATCATAAAAGAGGCTTTAAAAAAATTATAATTTATATTGAAGACTACCAACAACACAATTTATAAATTTGCCCTACAATATGTGCTTACCAGTATTATGTTGGTTTTTTGCACGACAATTTTTGCACAGCAAATACCTAACACTACAGTAAAAGATTCTACAAGTACAAGTTTTTCTTTCGGAAATTTATTAATGCCAAATCCTAATAGTATAGTTTCAAAATATACTTACGATCCAAAAACAGACAGATACATATATACCGAAAGCATTGGAAATTTTAATATTAATTATCCTTTAATATTGTCGCCAGAAGAGTATTATAAACTATTAGGTCAAGAAGCTTTAAAAAGTTATTACAAACAAAAAATTGATGCTCTTGATGGGAAAAAAGAAGGATCGGAAGAATTACAAAAAAATCTTATCCCGGAGTTTTATGTAAACTCCAATTTTTTTGAAACCATTTTTGGAGGCAATACCATTGAAGTAATTCCACAAGGAAGTATAGAAATGGATTTAGGCATACTATTTACCAAACAAGATAACCCATCGTTTTCGCCAAGAAACAGAAACAATTTTACTTTTGATTTCGACCAACGAATCAGTTTAAGTTTATTAGGAAAAGTAGGGACGCGATTACAGGTAACAACAAATTACGATACCCAGTCAACTTTCGATTTTCAAAATTTATTTAAGTTGGAATACACACCAACTGAAGATGATATTCTACAAAAAATTGAAATTGGTAATGTTAGTATGCCATTAAACAGTTCGTTAATAACAGGAGCTCAGAGTTTGTTTGGAGTAAAAACAGAACTTCAATTTGGAAAAACAAGGATAACCGCTGTATTTTCCGAACAAAAATCAGAAACAAGAACTGTAGTGTCTCAAGGAGGAGGAACCTTAGAAGAATTTGAGTTTTTTGGATTAGACTACGACGAAAACAGGCACTTTTTTCTGGCGCAATATTTTAGAGATACATACGATAAGGCTTTATTGACCTATCCTTATATAAATAACCAAGGCTTACAAATTACAAGGATTGAAGTTTGGGTAACCAATAGAACAACCCAAACAAATAATGTAAGAAATATTGTTGCCCTTCAGGATTTAGGAGAATCCGACCCAAGCAAAACAGGTTCGGCTGTAAATATTTTAACACCTAATCCAGCCGCTTTTCCCGAAAATCCTAATAATGCCTACGATCCAACTAATATTGGTGGACCAGGATCTCAAATTACTGAAGCCATAAGAGATGTTTCAACTGTTCAAGCAGGAATTTTAGTTCCAGGAGTAAATGAAGGCTTCGATTATGGAAAACTAGAGAATGCTAAAAAGCTTCTGGAAGGAAGAGAATATACATTAAACACACAATTAGGATATATTTCTTTAAATCAACGTTTACAAAACGACGAGATTTTAGCAGTTGCATTTCAGTTTACTGTAGGTAACAAAGTTTTTCAAGTAGGTGAGTTTGCAAACGATGGAGTAGATGCTACTGATGTAACCGAAGACATTAATACAGGCAACCCAATTATTAATACAAACAGTTTAATCCTTAAAATGCTTAAAAATACAATAACAAGTGTTGATGAGCCAATTTGGGATTTAATGATGAAGAACATTTATAACACTGGGTCTTTTCAATTAAGCAAGGAAGATTTCAAATTAAATATTTTCTATACCGAAACATCACCACTAAATTTTATTATACCAGTTGATGGTACGCCATTTCCAACACCTGCACCTAATCAAGATCCGATTGAGGAAACACCATTATTGAGATTTTTTAATCTTGATAAATTAAATTTCAATAACGATCCGCAAACAAATGGAGACGGTTTTTTCGATTTTGTTCCAGGTATTACTGTCATTCAGCGAAACGGAAAAATTATTTTCACAAATGTAGAACCCTTTGGAAATTATTTATTCGAAAAATTGAGGTTAAATATAAGTGAAAATTACGATGGAGACGAAAGTATTACAGCCGATTATAATGCGAATCAAAAAAAATATGTGTATCGAACACTTTATAAAGAAACTAAAACAGCAGCTTTAGAAGATGGTGAAAAGAACAAGTTTCAAATTAAAGGACGTTATAAATCATCTGGAAGTTCTGGCATACCAATTGGAGCATTTAATGTGCCAAGAGGCTCGGTTAAAGTAACTGCAGGCGGAAGGGTTTTAATTGAAGGTGTAGACTATACAGTAAATTACCAATTAGGAACTGTTCAAATATTAGATCCAGCTTTACAAGCATCAAATATACCTATACAAGTATCAGTCGAAAACAATGCTGTGTTTGGTCAACAAACCAAACGGTTTACAGGGTTTAATGTCGAACATCAGTTTAACGAAAGTTTTGTTTTGGGTGCTACATTCTTAAACTTAAACGAAAGACCAATAACTCAAAAAGCAAATTTAGGAACCGAACCTATAAATAATTCTATTTTTGGAATCAATGGTAATTTTTCTACCGAAGTGCCTTTTTTAACTCGCCTTGCCAATAAGTTGCCAAATATTGATACTGATGTTCCATCAAATTTATCTGTAAGAGGGGAATTCGCATATTTACTTCCTGGGTCGCCTAAAGGATCAGATTTTGCAGGAGAAGCCACCTCTTATATTGATGATTTTGAAGGCACACAAAATGCTATAAGCCTTTTATCTCCTCAAGCTTGGTTTTTATCAAGTCGCCCATTAGGATTGGGGAGAATTTACAGTGAACCAGAAGATAATAATGGTATACAAAATGGTTTCGATCGTGCACAATTAAACTGGTACACAATCGACCCGATTTTTTATAGCAGCCAAAGACCTGGAGATCTAACTGATGATGATATTTCCGATTTATACACAAGACGCATTTTTATAGATGAAATATTTCCGGAAAGAGATTTAGTGCAAGGGCAAACTACTGTTATTAACTCTCTAGATTTAACGTATTATCCTAATGAAAGAGGACCTTATAATTTTCAATCAGCAAATATTGATATTCCTACAGGAACTTTGACAAACCCAACAAATAGTTGGGCAGGAATTACAAGACAATTAACATCAACCGATTTTGAACAGGCAAATGTAGAATATATTGAATTTTGGTTAATGGATCCTTATTTGGATAACCCTTCAAATCCTGGAGGGAAATTAACTTTTAACCTTGGGAACATTTCGGAAGATGTATTAAAGGATGGTAAAAAACAATACGAAAACGGATTGCCAGAAGATGGAGATATATCGTCGCTTTTAAATTCAGGAACCGATTGGGCGATACCTCAAAATCAATCCTTGATTTATGCCTTTTCAACTCTTGGACAGGAGAGAAATAATCAAGATGTTGGTCTTGATGGTTATAGTGATGCCGACGAGAAATCATCTTTGGTTTCTGAAATCATCCCATTTCAAGGATTAGAAGATCCTTCAAACGATAATTACACCTACTTTTTAAATACTGATGGAAATATTTTTGAGCGTTACAAACAATATAATGGTTTAGAAGGAAATTCGCCTGATACTTTTACAGACACCAATCGTGGCTCGACAACGCTGCCAGATGTTGAAGATATAAATCGTGACAATACCATGAACACGATTGATAGTTATTTTGAATACGAAATGGAGATAACGCCAATAAGCCTTGCCAATCCTAACAATACGTTTATCGTTGACAGAAAAGAAAGGAATGTAACCTTACCAAACGGAAACACAGCAAATATAAAGTGGTATCAATTTAGAATTCCCTTAACAGAACATACAAATACCGTTGGAGGTATTACCGATTTTAGATCTATTCGTTTTACACGTATGGTTTTAAAAGATTTTTCTGAAAAAACAGTATTACGTTTTGCAACTTTAGGTTTAGTCAGGAGTGATTGGAGACGTTATAAATTATCTTTAGATAGTAACGATCCAAATGTTGATGACGATGGCACCGAATTTAACGTAGGAGTAATAAGTTTACAACAAAATGATGGAAATTATGTTATTCCGCCAGGAGTAGAGTTAGAACAGTTTAATAACAATAATACTATTGTAAGGCAAAACGAACAATCTTTAGTAGTAAATGTTTGTGAGTTGGAACCAACAGATTCAAGAGCTGTATATAAAAATATTAATGTGGATATGCGTCAGTTTAAAAAACTGCGAATGTTTATTCATGCCGAAGAAGGCAATACTCCAGGATTGCTGGAAGGAGATGCAATTGGATTTATTAGAATGGGGAACGACTTTACACAAAATTACTACCAAATTGAAATCCCTTTACAAGTATCATCTGGAAATTCTCAAGACCCATTTGAGGTATGGCCCGAAATAAACGAAATTAACTTGCCTATTGAAGTTCTGGAAAAAATAAAATCTTTGGGTATTGTAAATGGAACTTTAGGAGATGTGAATCCTACTTTTTATGATGTTGTAGATGGTGTTTTAGATGATAATCCCGTTTTTGAATTCTCTCCTTATACAATGGGTCAACATCGTGTTGCCATTAAAGGAAATCCAAATTTTGGAGATGTTAGAGTGTTAATGGTTGGGATTAAAAATTCGCACACGAAACTTAATAATATTGATATATGTACAGAAGTCTGGTTTAACGAACTGCGACTCTCTGATATGGATAACAAAGGAGGTTGGGCTGCAGTTATAAGCATGGATACCAATATTGCAGATTTTATGAATATAAGTGTAACTGCAAGACAGAGTACTACTGGATTTGGAACTATAGAGCAAGGACCAAACCAAAGAAGTAGAGAAGATGTAAAACAATACGATGTAGTTACCAACATTAATATTGGGCAGTTATTGCCAAAAAAATGGGGACTACAAATCCCTTTTAATTATGGACAAGGAGAAGCCCTTATAACTCCTGAATACGACCAACAATATAAAGACATAAAACTGCAAAATCGTTTGGATGCAGCACAAACAAGTGCAGAAAGAGAAACCATTTTAAAACAATCGGAAGATTATACAAAACGACAAAGCATTAATTTTATTGGAGTACGGAAGTTAAGGACAGGTGAGAGCAAACCAAGATTTTACGATGTAGAGAATTTAACATTCAACTATTCTTTTAACCAAACAGAACACCGGGATTTTGAAATTGAAAATTCATTAGATCAAACTGTAAGGGTTGGTGCTAGTTATAACTTTAATTTCAATCCTATAAAAATTGAACCCTTTAAAAAGAACGATTCTTTATTTAAAGGCAAGTACTGGAAAATATTAAAAGACTTTAATTTTAATTTACTGCCTACAAGTTTTTCGTTTAATACAGATTATGTAAGACAATTTAATAAACAAAAGTTTCGAGAAGCAGATTTGGGAGGTGCTAATATAGGTATAGAAGAATTGTTCAGAAGAAATTACACTTTCGATTTTCAATATACTGTAAATTATAATATTACTGATGCTTTAAGTTTGAATTTTTCAGCATCAAATAATAATATTGTACGAAATTATTTTGTAGATGACCAATTAAATGGAGAACAAGATCCATCATTAAATGTTTGGGATGGTTTCTTTGATGTTGGCGACCCTAACAGACAGTTTCAACAATTAGGTATTAATTATGAGATACCACTGAATAAAATTCCAACCTTGAGTTTTTTACGAGCTACTTATGCTTATACAGGAGATTTTCAATGGAATAAAGGGTCAGACTTATTTGGAAATCTTCCTATTACTGATGATTTAGGAAACACGACATTTTATAATTTAGGTAATTCTATTTCTAATGCAAACACACATAACCTAAACGCTACTTTAGATATGCGAAAGCTCTATAACTATGTAGGTTTAAAAAAGAAAACCACAAGAAGAAGAGTGTCGCCAGGAAGTCCCAAAGTTAGTAGAAGCTTACCAAACCCAACATCTTCTAATAATAAAACAACAAAAACTAAAAAAAATACGCTATATAATGCTGCAATAGACATTGTAACAAGTGTAAAAAGAATTCAGTTTAGTTATACAGAAAGAAACGGAACCTTTTTACCTGGTTATTTGCAAACACCAGGATTTATTGGCACACTTAAGCCAACTTTTGGTTATACCTTTGGGAGCCAAAGAGACATCAGGCATCTCGCAGCTAGAAATGGTTGGTTAACTGTTTTTCCAGACTTTAATCAACAATACACCGAAAACCAAACTAAAATTTTAGATTTTTCTGTAAATATAGTGCCTGTAAGAGACTTAAAAATAGACCTGACAGGAGGAAGAACCTATGCTGAAAATTTCACAGAATCTTTTAATACTTTAGATGTAAATGTCGA
>JADFSQ010000026.1 GCA_022560715.1 Bacteroidota bacterium | reverse complement strand
ATCTCTCTTTAATATATATACCTAATTCTTCCCCAGAAAATATGTTGTGTTCTTTACTTGGTGGCATACTTATATCTAACAAAATTAAGTCAAAAGCATCTTTAATGGTCAGGGTCTTTATTTTGTTTATTGCAGCATCAATACTATAAACAGAAACTACTTTTAGTTTGTAATCAGTATTATTTAAAGAAAAAGCTTCAAGCACATTGGTATAACCTTCAGCAATAATTGGATGGTCATCGATAATTAAAACATTAAGGTGTTTCATAGTGTTAAAATTATAGGTATTAAACAAAATAACATATATAGGCAACTGCCTAAAATATGTAATGGCTTGCTAATAATTAATCTATAGGGAAGATTATTACAAATTGTAACGTTCAAAAATAGTTTTTATTTTTTAAAAACCATTTGTAATTTAAATAAAAATATTGCTTTTATGTATAAAAAGCAGTACAAGCAAAATTAAAAATTCGTGGCAGAATGGATACCTTGAAAAAACTGCAAGAGCCAAAACTTCATACTCAAAACAGAAGTATGATTACTATTGGAGGTTAATCATCCCTATTCATCAACTGCGTTCCAAACTGTTTTAAAACATTTTTTTTGTCTTCTGAAATATTCAAAGTTTCTAAAACAGAAAATGCTTTGTTTGTGTAATATTCTATTGCATTTTTTGTGGCTTTAGCAGAACCGCTTGTTAAAAAAATTTGCTTGACTCTTTCAATTTTATGCGCACTATTGTTTGGCGATAAGCTAAACAAATCTTGTAATTCTTGTTTCCCTTTATCAGACGAAAACTCTAGTGCCTTAATATATAAATACGTTTTTTTGTTTTCAATAATATCTCCTCCTGCTTGTTTTCCAAAGGTTTCAGGGTTTCCAAAAGCATCCAAATAATCATCTTGCAACTGAAAAGCAATTCCAAGATTTTTACCAAACTCATAAATACTATTTTGATCCTCCATAGTTGCTTTAGCTATAATGGCTCCCATTTGCATTGCTGCTGCAACCAAAACAGCTGTTTTATATTCGATCATTTTTAAATACTCCGTAATAGTAACGTCGTTTCTGGTTTCAAAATCGATATCGTATTGTTGCCCTTCACAAACTACAAGTGCTGTTTTACTAAATAATTTTGCTAATGTTTGAAATGTCTTTGATTCATAATTTTCAAAAAGCTGATAGGCTATAATGAGCATCGCATCTCCCGAAAGAATACCAATATTTATATTCCATTTTTCATGCACAGTTTCATTGCCTCGTCGTAGTGGAGCAACATCCATTATATCGTCATGAACTAAAGAAAAATTATGAAACACTTCAACACTTAATGCAGCATTTAATGCCTTTTTGTAGTCACAATCAAAAATTTCAGCAGTCATTAAGGTTAAAACCGGACGCAAACGCTTTCCGCCTAATTGTAAAATATAATGAATTGGGTCATAAAGATTTTTTGGTTCTTTTGGGCTTATAAACCGATTCAAATAATAGATAAATTCTTTCCGATATTCTTCAATAGATAACATGTTGCTAAAATAAGGCAATTCATCACATTAAAAAGTGTCTTGAAAACATAAATGTTAATAAAATTATAAACTTTAGAAACTTTTTTGGTTTCTAAAGTTTCCTATTGTACTTTCGCATTCATTTATGAGAGATAAAATATTATTAAATGCTATTGACATGTTCTTAAACTATGGGTTTAAGAGTGTAACTATGGATGATTTGGCCAATAAAATTGGCATTTCAAAAAAAACTATTTATATCCATTTTGATAATAAGACCAAACTTGTTGAAGCTACAACAATGTACCTGTTTAATCAAATATCTCATGGTATCGATTGTATTTGTGCATTAGAAAAAAATCCTATTGAAGAATTTTATGATATCAAAAAGTTGGTAATGAATCATCTAAAAGACGAAAAATCTTCTCCACAATATCAGCTACAAAAATATTATCCGCAAATTTATGCTACACTTAAGAAAAAGCAGTTTGATATTATGCAAGAATGTGTAACCGAAAATTTAGAACGTGGTATTAAACAAAAATTATTCAGGAAAGATATACATATCGATTTTATTTCTAGAATATATTTTAGCTCCATAATTGCGATTAAAGACAAAGATTTATTTCCTAATGAGCAGTTTTCCATGAATATGTTAATGGAGCATTATTTAGAATATCACTTAAGAGGCATTTGTACTTCAAAAGGCTTAAAATTTTTAAATCAAATTACTCATTCAAAATCAATCATAAATAATGAAAAATAAGCTACTAATAATAACTGGTATATTATTCTCGGTTTTTGGATCTTCTCAAGAAGATTCGTATAGTTTTAGCTTAAGTGAGGCTATAGATTATGCTTTGGTCAATAATAGAACTGCAAAAAATGCTGCTAGAGATATAGAATTTGCAAAGGAACTTAAATGGGAAACAACAGCTACAGGTTTGCCTCAAATTAGTGCAAAAATTGACTATAACAATTGGCTGAAACAACAAGTATCTTTAATTCCTGCCGAGTTTTTTGGAGGCAATCCAGGCGAATTTGCTGAAGTAGAATTTGGCACAAAACAATCTATGAATGCTTTTATAGTTATAAATCAAAAAATATTTGATGGCTCATATATTGTAGGTCTTCAATCGGCAAAAGTGTTTCTGGAAATTTCTGAAAACGCTAAAGTAAAAACAGATCTCGAAGTTAGGAAAGCGGTAATCAATGCTTACGGTAATGTATTATTAGCCGAAGAAAGCATTACTATTTTAGAGAGAAATGTAGCAGTTCTCGAAAAAAATCTTTTCGAAATTTCAAAAATATTTGAAAACGGTTTTGAAGAACAAGAAAGTGTTGAACAGTTACAAATTACATTATCTGGAGTACAAAGTAATTTAAGAAACGTATCCAGATTAAAAACTTTAGCATATCAAATGTTTAACATAACCATTGGTATCGATCTAAACTCAAAAACAATTTTAACAGATAATCTGGAAAGTTTGACCTTGAATAATATTGTTTTAAGCTTGCTCGAAGCCGATGAAAATATTGAGAACACCATTGATTTCAGAATCGCATCAAATGATAAAGTGTCTAAAGAACTATTATTAAAACTTGAAAAATGGAAAGCGCTACCTACGTTAACAGCGTTTTTAAATGGTGGTTATACTGGTTATAGTGATCAATTCACATTTACTAACTCCAATGAAAGATGGTTTGGTTCTTCGTTATTTGGTGTAAGTATGGAAATTCCTATTTTTAGTTCTCTTGAAAGAAGTTCTGCTACTCAAAGGGCAAGAATTAATCTGGAAAAAGCCGAAGAAGATTTAACAGAAGCAGAACAAAATATAAAGCTACAAATTGCTTCAGCCAAAAGCAATTATCGGTTTGCAATAGAAGATTATGAAAACAAGAAAGAAAATTTAACCCTTGCCGAACGTATTGAGAAAAAAAATCAAATAAAGTTTTTTGAAGGGATTGCTTCAAGTTTCGATTTACACCAAGCACAAACTCAACTTTACACATCACAACAAGACTATCTGCAAGCGATGTTAAATGTAATTACAAAAAAAGCAGACTTAGAAACGGTCTTAAATATCATTAATTAATACGAAACCAAATCATTATGAATCGAGCTTATGCAAAAAAGCTTTATATCCAAAAGGAATATTTATTAGCGAATAGTCCCGATAATTATCGGGATGACCATTAAAAAACATTAAATACAAACATATGAAACACATATATACAATACTAATTCTAACAATACTGATTTTTTCTTGCGGATCTGACAAGAAAAAATCTGTCGAAGATGTAATAGCAACAAATAATTTAGAAGCAATTAGAGCTAAAAAAGACCAGATAATTTCGAAACAAATAGAAATCGTTGAGCAGTTAAAACAACTCGATGCCAAAATTGATGAATTAGATACCACAAAAAAAGTTGCTTTAATTTCAACGTTTACCGTAAAAGAAGAAGTATTTAATCATTATTTGGAATTACAGGGTAATGTAAGCACAAAAAACCTTTTAGTAATTTATCCGGAATATGCTGGAATACTCTCTAAAGTTTATGTTAGAGAAGGACAATATGTAAAAAAAGGGCAGATTTTAGCAAAAATTGACGATGGTGGATTAAGTCAACAACTGGCACAATTACAAATCCGGTCCGATTTGGCTAAAACTACTTTTGAACGCCAAGACCGATTATGGAAGCAAAACATCGGAAGCGAAATGCAATATTTACAAGCAAAATCCAATTTCGAAGTACAACAACAAGCGGTTAATCAAATTCAAATTCAACTGGATAAAACAATTGTTAAAGCTCCTTTTTCTGGAACAATAGATGATATAATATCCGAACAAGGGAGTGTTGTCGCTCCAGGACAATCTCAACTTATGCGTATTGTTAATCTGGATAATATGTATATAGAAACCAATGTGCCCGAAAGTAATATCTTAACTGTGGTTAAAAACAAAAGTGTAATAGTAGAATTTCCTGTTTTAGGAAAAACAATTCATGCAAAAATACGTCAAGCAAGTCATTATATCAATCCTGAAAACAGAACATTTAAAGTAGAAATTGCTGTGCCAAATAAGGACAAAAGTATTAAACCAAACCTTACTGTCAAATTAAAAATCAACGATTATACCAACGAAAAAGCATTGCTGATTCCTCAAAGTATTATTTCGGAAAATTCAAAAGGGGAACAATATATCTATGTTATAATAGATAAACAAGAAGATAATATTGCGGTAGTTAAAAAAGCAATTATACAAACTGGTAAAACACAAGGCGATGTTATTGAAGTTTTAAGTGGAATTGAAAACGGAACCGAAATTATAAAAGAAGGGGCTCGACGTGTAGAAGAAGGGCAAACTGTACAAGTTGAAAATAATTAAGCCAAAACATTATGACGAAACAGCGAAAAAAAATAGATAAAGAGTTTGGGCTATCATCTTGGGCAATAAATAATAAAACCACCATTTATGTTATGATGGTTTTAATATTATTTTCTGGTATTTCGGCATATTTTAGTATGGCAAGAGAAAATTTTCCGGAAGTAAAAGAAACCAAAATTTATATAAATTCTATGTTCCCAGGAAATACTGCCGAAGACATAGAAAAATTAATCACAGACCCTTTAGAGGAAAAGCTAAAAACGGTAAGTAATGTCATAGAAATCACCTCAACATCGCAAGAGGATTTTTCAATGATTATTGTAGAATTCGATGATAATATTACTGTAGAAGCAGCCAAACAAAAAGTGAAAGATGAAGTTGATACTGAAACTTCTAATGAAGACTGGCCAACATTTAACGATGCCAAAGTGGAACCAAATGTTTTTGATATAAGTTTTTCAGAAGAAATGCCAATTCTTAACATTAATATATCTGGCGATTATCCTGTAGAAAAACTTAAAGAGTTTGCTGAATATCTTCAAGATAGAATTGAAGATTTATTAGAAATTAAACAGGTTGACATTCGTGGTGCGCAAGACAAAGAAGTTGAAGTTGCAGTAGATATTTATAAAATGATGTCAGCTCAAGTTAGTTTTAGCGATATTATTGAAGCCATTAAAAACGGAAATACAACAATCTCTGCCGGTAATTTAATTGCAAGCGGACAACGCCGTACTATTAGAATAATAGGTGAGATTGAAAACCCAAAAGATTTAGAAAATTTTGTTGTAAAAACAGAAAAAGGCAATTCTGTATATCTAAAAGATGTTGCTGAAGTAGCTTTTAAAGAAAAAGAGCGTACTACTTATGCAAGAGAGTTTGGAGAACCTGTTGTAATGCTGGATGTTAAAAAGCGTTCCGGCAGAAACATGGTTGCTGCTGCCGAAAAAATTAAAAAAATTGTAGCAGATGCTAAAGCAAACGTTTTTCCTCCCAACTTAAAAGTTACAATATCAAACGATCAATCCTCAAAAACTGTAGCTATGGTAGATGATTTAGTAAACAATATCATCTTCGGTATCATGCTCGTTGTGTTAGTTTTAATGTTCTTTTTAGGACTTAAAAATGCATTATTTGTTGGTTTTGCAATCCCAATGTCGATGTTTATGTCGTTAATGATATTAGATGCTCTGGGCTACACCATGAATACAATGATTTTATTTGGGCTAATAATGGGGCTTGGTATGTTGGTAGATAATGGAATTGTGGTGGTCGAAAACGTGTATCGATTAATGGAAACAGAAGGTTTAAACCGAATTGAAGCCGCTAAAAAAGGAATAAGTGAAATTGCATTTCCAATTATAATCTCTACAGCCACAACAATAGCAGCATTTATTCCGCTTGGAATGTGGCCTGGAATGATGGGAGAGTTTATGATATATTTTCCTATAACACTTTCAGTGGTTTTGGGATCTTCATTATTTGTGGCTATCTTTTTCAATTCGGTAATGGTGTCTCAATTTATGAAAATAGAGGATGAAGAAATGCCCATAAAACGCATTGTTATTATTTCGGTTATAATGACTGTTGTTGGATTGCTCATTTTAATTTTTGGAGGCGAATATCGAGCTATAGGAAGTGTAATGATAGTTACTGTGCTTATACTTTGGGTGTATAGATTGGTATTACGTAATGCTGCAAATTCATTTCAAAGAAACAGCTTGCCTAAATTAGAACGTTTTTATGAAAAAATGTTAAGAGCAGCTTTAAAAGGATGGAGACCTTATGCCATTAGCCTCGGGACTGTGCTTTTACTATTTATAGCTTTTGGAGGGTTTGGAGCTTCGATAGCAAGTAAACGAACCAAAATTGAATTTTTCCCGGATAATGAACCCAATCAAATCATTATTTATATAGAATACCCTCAAGGCACCGATATTGAAAAAACGAATGCTATTACCAAAGACATTGAAAAAAGAGTATATGCTATAATTGATGGGGAAGAATATAAAGATAACGGTTATAATTTTATGACTGAAAGTGCTGTTTCTCAAGTAGGAGAAGGAGCTGGAAATCCACAAAAAGATGCAGCCGTAACCGAAATGCCCCATCGCGCTAAAATAACGGCTTCTATGCGAGAATATAAATTCAGAAAAGGATTTAAAAGCCAGGAATTGCTGAAAAAAATACGTGAAGATTTAAAAGGCAAATTTGCTGGAGTTGCTATTAGTGTCGAAAAAGATGCTGCAGGACCACCTCAAGATTACCCCATTAATATTGAACTTGAAGGGGATGATTATACCGAATTAATTGCTACTGCTGAAAAAATGCGCGATTTTATCAACAGTAAAAACATTCTAGGAATTGATGAACTCAAGATTGATGTAAATAAGTCTAAACCCTCCATGCAGGTTTTAGTGGACCGAAAAAAAGCTGGTGAACTTGGTGTAAGTGCAGGGCAAGTTGGGCAACAATTACGCAATTCTATTTTTGGTGCTAAAGCAGGTATTTATAAAGAAGCTGGTGAAGATTATGATATTTATGTACGATTCAATAAAGAAAACAGATACAATACCAGTGCAATTTTTAATCAGAAAATTACATTTAGAGATCAGGCAACAGGCAAAATAAAAGAGATTCCCGTGTCTGTGATAGCACGGCAAAAAAATAATTCGGGATTTAGCTCTATAAAGCACAAGGATATGAAGCGAGTGGTTACTGTTTATTCTGCATTAACGCCTGGTTACACTGATGCTGGAGCGATAGTAGAGGTTATTCAACATGAAATGATAAATTTCAATAACAAGCCAAAATCTGTAAAAATAGATTTTACCGGACAGATTGAAGAGCAAGACAAACAACAAAAATTTCTTAATGGTGCTTTTTTAAAAGGTTTAGCATTAATCTTTTTCATCTTGATATTTCAATTTAATTCAGTTACTAAACCAGCAATTATTATGTTGGCAATCTTTTTAAGTTTAATTGGCGTGTTTGGCGGTTTAATAATTTCGGGAGCTCCTTTTGTAATAATGATGACTATGATGGGAATTATAGCATTAGCAGGAATTGTAGTAAATAATGGCGTTGTTCTTTTAGATTATACACAGCTCTTAATTGATAGAAAAAAAATTGAATATAATATTGATGAAAACGAATATGTAGATAAAAACACTTTATTTGAAGCCATTGTAACAGGTGGAAAAGCACGTTTACGTCCAGTAATATTAACTGCTATTACAACAATTTTAGGACTGATTCCTCTCGCAATTGGATTTAATATTAATTTCTATACTCTATTTAGCGATTTTAATCCTAATATATATATTGGTGGCGATAATGTTATTTTTTGGGGACCGTTAGCAAAAACAGTGATCTACGGTTTATTTGTTGCAACGTTTTTAACATTGATTATAGTGCCAATCCTGTTTTATTTGGTAACGATATTTAAAATGTGGTTAAAGGAGAAAACTACTTCTAAAATGGTTTCGATTGAAGTTTAGATGTTAAAAAACCTCGCTCCCGATTAGTTATTGGGATTGCGAGGTTTTTAGACCTAATAATTATGTCTTTTAAATTGTTTAGAATTTAAATATTATTCCAGCATTTAGGACTGTTCCTTTAAATCCAAATTGGTTGACTTCCCAAGGATATTTAAAACGTCCTCCAAGATCTGTAACGAAGTCTCCTTTAGTGTCAATAACATCTGGATATACGTTAAGTAAATTATTTGCAGAACCATAAATTATGAATTTATCTGAAATTTCATAGTTAATAATTAAATCTGTAATTATCTTACCTGAAAAAGTTTGATCTTTTGTTGGATCACTAGCGTGTTGCCAAGTTACCTCTCCAAAATATGTATTATTTAAAATAAAGTTAAACTTACTAATTTTATAATCGAATCCTAAAATCACTTTAGATTTTGGTCTTGACGAAATAATTCTAGATTGCTCTTTACGGTTAAATATCTCATATCCATTAGCTGCTAATAATGGAGGTGTGTCTATTTGTCCTTCAATTTTTGTTTCATTAAAGTTGGCTGCCAACGTTACCGCTAACTTACCGCTACCCAATTCTATATTTTTATAATTTACTACAACATCTACTCCAGTTGTATTTGTGTTAACAGCATTCACAAAGAATTTTAAACTTGTAATGGAATTATCTAAAAGAATTTGCTCTACTGGATTTGTTGTCCCTGCATCTCCATCAAACCCAATCTCTCCTGTAAACAACACACGATCATCAACCTTTACATTATAAAAATCTACAGATAGAGATAAATTAGATACGGGCTTATAAGTGATTCCTGCGGAAATATTTTTAGAAGTTTCTGCAGTTAATTGTGGTACTCCTAATCCTTCTCTAATTATAGGATCTACATTATTGAATGTTCCTTGGTTTGAAACCGTTCCTCCTGAAACTAATGTTTGTATATTACTTAAATAAATTTGATGTAATGAAGGTGCTCTAAAACCTGTGCCGTAAGACGCTCTAATTGCTCCTTTCCCTCCCAATAAATATCTTGCATTTACTTTCCAAGATGTATTATCTCCAAAATCACTAAAGTCTTCATATCGTATAGCACCACCAATTAAAAACTCTTCAGTTGGTTCCCATTCTAAATCTGCATAGACCCCGTAACTATCTCTTGTTGCCCTAATGGCGTTACTAGGCTGTAATCCAGGAAAAGATTGTACACCTCCACCAAAATAAGAATCTGGTTCTCCAGCTTCAGCAGTAAATCGTTCTGACTTTATTTCCGCTCCAAAAGCTACATTAACTTGATCAAAACTTCTTGAAACATCTAAATTTGCTAGTACATTACTAAAGGTGTAAGCTCCAACGTCAAAAGAAGTAGGACTATCTGCTCCAAGGTCTAGATTTATACTATTATTAACTTCATAATCTACAGCATTTCTACCATGAGTTCCGCTTAAATCTACATTAAATCCGTGTACTTTAAATTTTGTTCCAACAGTAAAATAATTATCTAATATCTCCGTTTCAAAAGTTGGTTGAAATCCTTCATATGTAGTCCCAGCTTCATGTAATAAATTAAAAGTATCAGGAATCCAATAAGGAGCTCTGTACAATGCAAAACTTTTACCTGTTCTATATGTCATTCCACCAAAAGCATAAAACTCTCCTTTATCATTTTTAAAAGGAATACCTGTATTAAAAAAAGCATCGAATTTCTTAATTTCAGGTTGCCCAACTGTCATTCCTAAATCTGGATTTGCTTGTTGCCAAGGAGTAGTCCCATTTAAAATATCATCATCACCAAAAATAACTCCAAACAAACCATCACCTCCAGGTACACCAGATCTATCTGTTTCTTCTTGCTCGTAATATGCGAAGGTTAAATTTATATATCCTCCATTATCTCCAACGTTAAGTGCAGTATTTAAATCGGCTGCAAAAGTAAATCCATCGCCTTCAGTAGTAATTCCAGTTGTAATATTAACAGTAGTATATTCTACATTCTTCTTTAGTACCATATTAATTACACCTGCAATTGCGTCAGATCCATATTGAGCAGAGGCACCATCACGCAAGACTTCAATTCTTTCGATAGCTGCCGCCGGAATACTTTTTAAATCTACTCCAACTTCTCCTTTTCCAGGTGTATCATTAATGTAAACTAAAGCGCTTTGATTTTTACGCTTGCCATTTATTAACACCAAAGTTCTACTGGGACCCAAGCCTCTTAAATCGGCTGGATCAAAATGTGCTGTTGCGTCAGAAATAGTTTGATTGGATGAATTGAAAGAAGGCACTTTATAGGAAAGCATTTTATCAACTGTAGGTTGCCCAGTATTTCTCAATTCAGAAACACTAATATTATCAATTGGCACAGGGGAATCTAAAATTGTTCTAGGTTTCGCCCTGTTACCTACCAAAATAATTTCATCTAAAGCAACTCCAGCTTGCATAGTAACATTAATAACATTACCTGATACTGTGATTTCTTGAGTTTCAAACCCAACATAAGAAAATACTAAAACGTCTCCATTACTCGCACTAATCGAGTAATTTCCGTCAAAATCTGTAGTCGTTCCAGTTGTCGTTCCTTTGACAACTATAGTAACTCCAGGTAAAGGCATAGAGGCGTCGTCTAAAACAGTTCCCGATACCATCTGTGCACTAATAAAATTTGATGCTAAACAAAACATCAAAAGGATTAAGTAGTTTTTTAACATAATTATAGTTTTATTGGTTTAGACAAAAAAACTAAATAAAATGTTAAAATCAACATTTTTTGACAATTATTTTATCAATTATTTAAAAAAAAGATACTTATTCTACCCAAATTAGTAATAAAAAATAA
>JADFSQ010000397.1 GCA_022560715.1 Bacteroidota bacterium | reverse complement strand
TATTATCGGCAGCATCTGGGGTATAGGCAAAGCCTGTGTTTATAAACACATTCCTGACTATTTTCCTGAAGAAGTTGGTGTAGTAGGCGGGATGGTTGGCTTGTTAGGCGGGTTGGGGGGATTTTTCGGACCTGTGATTTTTGGTTACCTTTTGGAAGGAACCGGCCTTTGGACCTCATGCTGGATGTTCATGCTTCTACTGTCTGCCGTTTGTTTATGGTGGATGCAACGCGTGATCCGAAAGATTATGTACAAAGAAGTGCCGGAACTGATGAGGGAAATTGAAGCAAAGGAGCAATATATTAGTATCTCAATAAAAACCAACAACTAAAATCATTAAAATAAATACTGCTGCACCTTTTGAAATTACCGATAAATAGGAGGCAATACTAATAGGTGCACCTTCATAAACATCAGCCGTCCAAAAATGAAATGGAACCAATGAAATTTTGAAAGCCAATCCAGCAAAGAAAAGTATAGATGCTAAAATAGAAAGGTTGGTAGAAGTAAGGACTTCCATAATGTCATTAAAATAAATAGAACCTGTTGTTGCATACAACAATGAGATTCCAAACAAGGTTACACCAGATGCTAATGCCGCAGACAAGATTAATTTTATTCCTGCTTCACTCGATTTTCTTTTGGTAGTTTCGAAAGCGGCTAATGCAGCGACTGGAAGTGTTGATAATTCTAATCCGAGATAGAACATTAAAAAATCTCCTGACGAAATCATAAAATACATTCCTAATAATGACGAAAATAGTAAAATGAAAAATTCTGTTCCTCTATTTTGTTCTATCATTTTCTCTTGCAACCAATCTGCGGATTGCAGTAGTATTATAAAAACCCCAATATTAAGTACATTTTTAAAGAAGTGAATGAGACCATTAGTACGGAACATTCCTCCAAATATTTCACTTTCTTCGATAGCAAAAAAGCCTACAATAGTATGAATTCCGAATAGGAATATCGCGAGATGTACGATACTACTTTTTTTGTTTTGAGGCATAAAAATTTCAGCTATAATCAGCAATAAAATAATTGCCAACAATAAAATTTATTGTCTCATTAAAAGGAAACTATCTATATTCATTATTCTCTGTTTTTTTTATAACCACAAAGTTCACAGAGGCAATACTTAGTAAGCTTTGTGCCTTCTTCGTGGGCTTTGTGGTTAATTTCTGCATTATATTTAATCAATATGTTCTGCTTTTATCATCCAATATTTCGTTACAATACGCCTTGAATAAAAGGTTGTAAACTTTCCAAAATCATATTACTTAACCAAAGAGGTGCAACACCCATTCCTACAATTGGAATTAACAGTAATAGTATCCCTGTTTTTTCGTACCAGGTTACCTTTTCTAAATTTAGAAAGGCTTCATTTTTAATTGGTCCCATAAGCATAATTCCAACCACACGCAAAATATATACTGCTGTAACCACAATTGCAGAAATTGAAATAATGGTCGCTACTCTATAAAACATGTCATCGTGTTGAAAAGCACCTACAAAAATGTTCATTTCAGCAACAAAACCACTAAACCCTGGCAATCCTAACGATGCCAATCCAGCAATAACATATATTACTGAAATAAATGGAATTACTTTTAATAATCCTCCTAATTTGGTAACATCTCTTGTATGCGTTCTTTCATAAATCATTCCAATTAAGGCAAAGAATAATGCGGTCATAAAACCATGAGAAAGTGATTGCAATATAGCTCCATTCCATGCTGTTTTATTCAGCATTAATAAGGCAAATAAAACCAAGCCTAAATGACTTACGGACGAATATGCGTTGATGTATTTTAAATCGGTTTGTCTAACAGCCGCAAAGGCTCCATAAATAACTCCAATAGCTGATAGAATGATAAAGAACCAAGACCAATGCATAGCACCTTCAGGCAATAAAAACATAGCGACTCTAAATATGCCATAACCGCCTAATTTCATTAATACACCAGCATGCAGCATTGAAACCGCTGTTGGCGCAGAGGCATGACCATCGGGCGACCACGTGTGGAATGGGAATAATGCTCCAATAACTGCAAAGCCAATAAAAGTTAAAGGAAAAAATATTTTTTGGGCTTCAATAGGAATATTTACCTGAGCAATTTCTAAAATATTGAATGTTAAAGCACCACCATCTGCATTTGAATTAAAATAGATTCCCAGAATTGCGACCAACAATACTGCGGAAGCTCCCATTAACATCAAGGTTAATTTCATTGCTGAATATTCCTTTGGTCCTGTTCCCCAAATACCAATTAACAAGTACATTGGTATTACTGCAATTTCAAAAAACACAAACATGGTAAACAAATCGAGAGAAATAAAGAAGCCATAAACACCAATAGAAAGCACAATGAGAGCAATAAAAAATTCTTTAGGCAAATCTTTCATTTTC
>JADFSQ010000025.1 GCA_022560715.1 Bacteroidota bacterium | reverse complement strand
GAGAAAATATGAGCAGCAACACAGCCAGTATAGTTAGTAAAGTATGGAGTTTCTGTAATCCCCTACGTGATGTAGGTGTAGGTTATGGCGATTATTTAGAACAACTCACCTATTTACTGTTTTTAAAAATGGCCGATGAATATAGCAAACCGCCATACAACCGCAAAATGTATATTCCTAAAGAATATAATTGGGAAAGCTTAACCGCATTAAAAGGTGCAGAGTTAGATTTGCATTATGCTACATTGCTGCGGGAGTTAAGTACACAAAAAGGAATACTGGGGCAACTATTTACCAAAAGCCAAAATAAAATTCAAGACCCAGCCATGTTGGCGAAGGTAATTGATATGATGGACAGCGAAAACTGGCTCGTGATGGGGGCCGATATTAAAAGCGACATTTACGAAGGGTTGTTTGAAAAAAATGCAGAAGACGTAAAAAGCGGAGCAGGGCAATACTTTACCCCTCGTCAATTGATTCGGGCTATGGTAGAATGTGTTCAACCCCAACCGATGAAAACCATTGCCGACCCTGCTTGTGGAACAGGTGGTTTCTTTTTAGCAGCTTACGATTGGATTGCAGGAAATAATAAACTGGACCGAGAAGAAAAATCTTTTTTAAAAAACAACACCTTTCACGGAAATGAGATTGTAGCCAATACGCGTAGGTTGTGTTTGATGAATATGTATTGCACAACATTGGCGAAATAGATGGAGAAAGCTTTTTATCGCCTGCTGATGCTTTGGTTTCAGATGATGGAAGTAGATATGATTATGTACTTGCCAATCCTCCTTTCGGTAAAAAAAGCAGTATGACTTTTACTAATGAGAAGGGAGATATTGTAAAAGAAGATTTGAGCTACAATCGTCAAGATTTTTGGGAAACAACTTCCAATAAGCAATTGAACTTCTTACAACACATAAAAACCCAATTAAAAATTACAGGAGAAGCGGCTGTCGTACTTCCTGATAATATTTTATTTGAAGGTGGAGCAGGAGAAGAAGTTAGAAAACAGTTAATGAAAACGACAGAGTTACACACTATTTTAAGATTGCCAACAGGTATATTTTATGCACAAGGAGTAAAAGCAAATGTTTTGTTTTTCAATAATAAACCTGCAAGTAAAGAAGCTCATACCAAAGAAATATGGTTTTATGATTACAGAACAAATGTACATCACACACCAAAGAAAAACCCAATGCGATTTGAGGATTTAGCAGACTTTGTGAAATGTTATAATCCAAAGAATATTAACAAAAGAAAAGAAACTTGGAGTGCTGAAAATGAAGAAGGAAGATGGCGAAAATACACCTATGATGAAATAATAGCGAGAGACAAAACCAACCTCGACATCTTTTGGTTAAGAGATAAAAGCTTGACCGATTTAGACAACTTGCCAGACCCCGACATTTTAGCTAATGAAATCATAGAAAATATTGAATCTGGACTGAATAGTTTTAGAGAGATAATGGAAACAATTAACGGAGAGAATGAATAGCCAACGCATAAAGCCATACACATTGCCAAGTCGCTCAAAATACCAGCCACACGAGCCAAAACTTGTCAAAGAGTATGCCTTCGCCAACGCTACCGACAATACGGAAATAAAACGACGAGTAGGTAAAGGGGAATTTCACCCCTAAACCTCTCACAGAACCGTACGTGATAGTCTCCCATCATACGGCTCTTCATACGCACAATTTTCATTGTTTGGTAGTACACAAGCTCTTCCTTAACAACAATGATAAGTTGGCAAAATCGCCTACCATAAGCGTATGCTAACCCCTTCGCTACATCTAAGTTTCCAAAGACATCTATTAATACTTTTCGCTACTACGAGTTAGTCCGCCACTCCTTATGTGCATCGGTACTCTTAAGCTTGCCCATTCGGGGTTATGCCGTTCTTCCTTAACATCACATTAGAAGTTTCTCCTGTTCCGTAATTGAGCAGTAAGTAAAGTTCTTGCCTCCTATATGCCGATTGCCTCTTGACCAATAAATCAGGTTACTCTCGTCAAGACTTTTCTCGCAAGACCGTCAATCCCTCGATTTTGACAATACTAAAGTTGTTTACGACACTTCTACAAAGGTTCAATCTCATCTCTTTCAACTCCTCTACTCCTACCATAGCTCTCTACTCACAATACAAATGCGGTAGTGCCTTTGACCTTAACGCTCAAGACCAACCCGTGAAAGGTAAGCCCCATAAGGCGGTTTGACTGATTTGCCTGAACACCCCAGCCGATAGACCATAATCATATTAGTGGGCGGACTAATACAAATATCCTGTCATCTCAATTACAGTTTTGTTACTTGTATGTCAAAGAACTTAATCTTATCTTGTATCCCCAAGTAACGCAGGACACACAACGGTACAAACAACGACTATACTCTATTGTGGTTTAGGGCATTATTTAAGTTATTGCTAATTTAAGAAAATAATTTTAATGAGGAAAATAATAGCTACTTAAGTCCACAACAGAAGCATAGCCAAACCGTTAAATAGAAAAAGTCTTCTAATTCTACCGTTTCATTATTGAGTTAAATTGAAAAAAATCATTTATCCTGCAAGGTTTATACCTACAGGGTTTTCCTCTTTCGATAAATCTTCGGCGGACAAGTTAAAACCTTGCAGGAATTCCTTGTAGGTGTATTTTTGTAATTATTGCTTATAAATTTTTCCTTCTTTCATTACAAAAACAATAGTTTCCATCGTGTGAATGTTTTGAGTTGGATCTTCGTCTGTAGCAACAATATCGGCAAGAAATCCGACAGCAATTTGCCCTAAATTATCCAACTCTAAAACTTTCGCATTCGTAATTGTAGCACTTTGTATAGTTTCAATAGCTGGCATTCCGGCTTCAACCATATAACCAAACTCTTTTCCGTTTTGTCCATGGTTAAAAACACCAGCATCTGTACCGAATGCAATAAGTACGCCTTTACTATATGCTTTTCTGAAAGTATCCTGAATTTTTGGCCCAATTGCTAATGCTTTAGGAACAATTATCTCTGGAAAATAGCCTTTAATTTTTGCCTTAGCTTCTACAGATTTTCCAGCAGTAATTGTTGGCACATAATACACATTATACTCTTTCATTAACTCCATAGTTTCAGCACTCATTAAAGTACCATGTTCTATAGTTTTAACACCTCCTAATATGGCACGCCTCATACCTTCATCGCCATGAGCATGAGCGGCAACTTGCATTCCGTAGTCTTTTGCTGTTTCGCAAATAGCTTTAATTTCTTCTAAAGTAAATTGTGGGTTTTGTCCGCTTTTGGCAACGCTTAACACTCCACCAGTTGCTGTGATTTTAATCCAATCTGCACCATTTTTATAGCGTTGTCTCACTGCTTTTCTGGCATCATCTACACTATTTACAACACCTTCTTTTGGCCCTGGATCACCCATTAATGCTTTACTTCTCCCATTTGTTGGGTCAGCATGTCCTCCTGTTGTTCCTAATGCTTTTTCGGCAGTTAAAATTCGAGGTCCAACAACTTTTTCTTGAGCAATGGCATTACGTAACGAAACATTAACACCACTTCCCCCTAAATCTCTAACAGTAGTAAAACCTGCCATTAGAGTTTTTTTCGCATGTTTTTGAGAATTAAAGGCAATATCAGCTTCATTAAGTATAAAAGGTTCTACATACGATTTCGGACTTAATTCACTTTCTAAATGCACGTGCATATCAATAAGCCCAGGCATTACGGTTTTATCTTTCAAATCGATAACAGTATCTTTAGAATTTTCTGGCGTTATATAACCATCCAGAATAGATAAAATTGTTTTACCAGAAACTACAACAGTTTTATTTGTAAGCACTTTACCATTTTTAGTGTCTATTAATTTTCCGCAATGTAAATAGGTGTTTTGAGAAGTAATACTGAAAGAAAACAGTATTGTTAAAAGAAAAAGTAATTTTTTCATAATGACTATAATTGAAATTTATAATATTTAGTTGTTTTTTCTTATGTGTTGCTCCCATTTCCAGGCAGAACGCATAGCATCATCTAAAGTTAGTATGGCTTTCCATCCTAATTCAGTATTTGCTTTTGTAGTATCTGCATAAGCTGAAACAATATCTCCTGCTCTTCGGTCTGCAATTTTATAATTTAATTTTTGTCCTGAAACTTTTTCAAAAGACTTTATGACTTCCAATACTGTACTCCCTTTACCAGTTCCAATATTAAAGGTTTCATAATTAGAATAAGTTGATTTATTTAGTAATCTCTGTAAAGCCACAACATGTGCTTTTGCTAAATCTACCACATGAATATAATCGCGAATACAAGTCCCATCCGAAGTTGGATAATCGTTACCAAAAACCGAAAGTTGCTCTCTTATCCCAATAGCAGTTTGTGTTATAAAAGGCACAAGGTTTTGCGGTACACCAATAGGCAATTCTCCTATTTTAGTACTTTTATGTGCTCCAATAGGATTAAAATAACGTAATGCAATAGCTTTAAGATGAGGTGTTACCTTACAGGTATCCTTAATTATTTCTTCGCCAATTTGTTTTGTATTTCCATAAGGCGATTCGGCATTTTTTATTGGTGCATTTTCAGTAATCGGCAATTCATCTGCCTGACCATATACTGTACATGAGGAGCTAAAAATAAAATTTGCTATTCTTAATTTTTGTAATTCCTGAAGTATATAAACCAAGGTGTTGATATTGTTTTCGTAATACAGTAATGGTTTTTCCACACTTTCGCCAACGGCTTTACTTGCTGCAAAATGAATAACGCCTTGAATATCTTGATGTGCTTTAAAAAATGCCTGTACTTTGGGTTTATCCTTTAAATCCAATTTTTCAAAAACTGCTGTGATTCCTGTGATTGATGTTATTCCGCCTAAAACATCTACTGAAGAATTAGATAAATCATCAATAATAATGACATCAAAACCTTCATTTTGAAGTTCTACAACTGTATGAGAACCAATAAATCCAAGACCTCCTGTAACTAATATTTTTGATTTCATTTGAATATCATAATGCTAATAACATTTAGCTCTGCGTGAAGGATTAAGGCATTTGTTGAAGCTCTTTTGTTTTTGGATTCCTGCCTTCGCAGGAATGACAAAAGAAAAAGCGACTGCCGAAAGCCTGACCTTTGCCCAAGCAAAGGACACGCACTAATTATTATTTACAAATTCTATAATTGTACTTGTAATAAATTCTATTTGCTCGTCATCAAGTTCGGTGTGCATTGGTAACGAAATAACTTCTTTTACTAACTGATTTGTGACTGGAAAATCTGCTTCGTTATAACGTGAATCCTGATAAGCCTTTTGACTATGTAGCGGTATGGGATAATACACTCCACACGGAATTCCGTTATCGTTAAGGTGTTGCGCCAAAGCATCCCGATTTACACCATTCACTTTTAATGTGTATTGATGAAACACATGATTGTTGTCACTTCCATTTCTAAAAGGCGTTGTAATTTTTTCTTGCCCTTTAAAAGCTTCGTCATATTTATTAGCAGCTTCTCTTCTTGTATTACAATAAGCATCCAAACGTGGCAATTTTGCGTTTAAAACTGCTGCCTGAATGGAGTCCAATCGGGAATTCACACCAACTACATCATGATGATAACGCTTATACATTCCATGATTCACAATACCTCGAATGGTATGTGCTAAATCGTCATCATTTGTAAAAATCGCTCCTCCATCTCCATAACATCCCAAGTTTTTTGAAGGAAAAAATGAGGTAGAACCAATATGACTCATCACTCCAGCTTTTGTTTTTGTGCCATCTTTGGATGTATATGTTGCTCCAATGGCTTGCGCATTATCTTCAATCACGAACAAATTATGTGCTTCAGCAATTTCCATAATGGCATCCATATTTGCACACTGACCAAATAAATGCACAGGCACAATGGCTTTTGTTTTTGGGGTAATTGCTTTTTTAATAGCTTCAATATTGATATTAAAATCGTCTGGATTTACATCAACCAAAACAGGTGTTAATTGTAATAATGCAATAACTTCAACGGTTGCTGCAAATGTAAAATCGGCTGTAATAACTTCGTCTCCTTGTTTTAAACCCAAGCCCATCATTGCTATTTGCAATGCGTCTGTTCCATTTGCACAAGGAATTACATGCTTCACACCTAAATAGTTTTCTAAAGCACTCTGAAAGCTATGAACTTCCGGACCATTTATAAAGGCTGTAGATTCAATAACATTTAAAACCAAAGTATTTACTATATCTTTTATATCTTCATATTGACCTTTTAGATCAACCATTTGTATTTTCTTCATATGCGACGAAATTACAAAATTCATTATCGTTAAGCAATGAATTTATTTTAAAGAAGTGTATTTTAGCCTGAAAGAAAAACTTTGAAGATTCTCTATAACATACTCACTTATGTTGCTGCATTTCATTTAAAAATCATTGCAAATTTTAATACCAAGTTACGTCTCGGTGTTGAAGGAAGAAAAAATACTTTTAAGATTTTAAAATCCAATATTTCATCTCAGGATAAGGTAATTTGGTTTCATTGCGCATCTCTTGGCGAATACGAACAAGGACTTCCTGTATTTGAAGAAATTAAAAAAAAATATCCTCATCATAAAATAGTATTGAGCTTTTTTTCTTCTTCCGGTTTCGAGATTCGTAAAAAAAATCCGCTAACTGATATTGTGGTGTATTTACCTTGGGACACCAAGTATAATGCAAAAACATTTTTAAATTTTGTGCATCCCGATTTAGTGATTTTTGTGAAGTATGAAATTTGGCCAAATTATTTGAATGAATTAAAAAGAAGAAAAGTTAGGACAATATTAATTTCCGCTTTATTTAGAAAAGAACAATTATTTTTTAAATTTTATGGAGGATTGTTGCTTAAATCACTAAACGTTTTTGAACACATTTTTGTTCAAGATGAAAATTCAAAAAAATTGTTAGAATCTATAGGTTTTACTAATGTTACTATTTCTGGTGATACACGATTCGATCGGGTTTATAATCAATTACAAATAGATAATACTTTAGGTTTTATTAAACAGTTTAAGCAAGATAAACTTTGTATTGTCGCAGGAAGTACTTGGCCAGAAGATGAAAAAATAATTGTAGATTATATTAATTCGACTTCCGAAGATTTAAAATTTATTATAGCACCTCACAATATAAAACCTAAACAAATTGAAACTTTAAAAAATTCAATTCAAAAGAAAACAATTCTATTTTCAGAAAAAGAACGATTAGACGTTTCAGACTATCCCGTTTTCATTATCGATACCATTGGCATTTTATCAAAAATTTATAGTTATGCAGATATTGTTTTTGTAGGTGGTGCAGTTGGCAATACTGGACTTCATAACACTTTAGAAGCTGCTGTTTTTGGAGTACCTATAATTATTGGAAAAAATCACAAGAAATTCCCCGAAGCTAACGAAATGACAGAAAGAGGTGGTATGTATGCTGTTTCTAACCAAAAAGAATTTGATGCTATTTTGGATTCTTTGGCTTTAAATACTGAAAAAAGGAAGCAATCAGGAAACTTAAACGCTATTTATATCGCAAAAAATCGTGGTGCCGTAATCCAAATCATAGATTACATACGTAAATAGAGTGAAAAACTTACGCTTTTAACAATATATTAAAAAAATGTTAAAAATATTTTGTTAAAATACATTAGATGTTATTAATTGCATAAAAATTAACTTTAAAACACTAAAAATGAAAAAACTAATTTTAAGTTCTGCATTAGTATTGGCATTATGTTTCTCATTTACATCTTGTAGAGAGAAAAAAGAAGCTGATAAAGCAGAAGATGCTACAGAAGCTGCAGTAGAAGAAACAACTGAAGAAGCAATTGAAGTAGAAGAAACTGTTACTGATTCTACAACTACTACTATTGAAGGTGCTATTGATGATGCTACAGAAGCTGTTGAAGGAGCCATTGATGACGCTGCTGAAGCTGTTGAAGAAGTTGTTGATGATGCTAGTAAAAAAGCAACTGACGAGCTTACTAAAGCTGCAGACAAACTGAAAAAAGACAATTAATCACTTACTTGACTTTTTAAAAATAAATAGCCTTACATTTTTATGTAAGGCTGGCTATTTTGTGCAATAAATTATGCATATTAAACCGAATTGCTTATCTTTAGTGAATTATTAATCCTTGATAGTCATGAGTGGAGGTCTAAGAATATTAATTATTTTAATAGTAATGTTTATTGGAATATATTTTTATTCCATATCATACAGATATATAAGAGCCGCAAAAGAAAAGAAAAGAAAAAAAGAAATACTTAATAAAGAAGAAACGTTTAGGCAGGGGAAAATGAAGTCTCAAAAAGACAGAGAAGAAAAAGCATGGAATGCCGAGTTAAGACGTAAAGAAATTAAGAGGCAATTTAAGTGGTTAAAAGGGATTAATAAAGATATTAAAAGGAAAGAGGAAACTTTACTTGATAAATAAGCAAATAACAGAATAATTAGTAAGATAGTTTTATCTCATAAAAAAAGCCTTAACACATTGTGTTAAGGCTTTTGTACTCCTAACGACCCCGTTCTCGAACTTTTTTACCAAGACCTATATAAACTATACGAACTAAAAGAAATGTGAAAGTAAAAAAGTGAAGCAAACTTATTTTCCATTTGGCTCATCTTTTTAGCACCGTGGTGTTTTAACTCGGTTGCTGTCAATTTAATGACTCTTGATGTTATTATAAATATATGAAATTTATATTGCTGATTTTAAACTGAAATCGAGGATTTTAGAAATGATAAATATCAATTCCCACTTAAAATAAATGTATTACCTTTGATTTTATTAAAATTCTTATTTATCAAAAATTTAAGAATCAACTAAGGTTAAAACGCCAAGTGTCACTAAACATGGTGCTTGCTGTTAAATTAAAAGATATAAGCCGCATAATCAGCGGAAATAAATTATAATATAACATAAAGGAAAATGAAAATATTATGTGTTTTATATGACGACCCAAAAGATGGTATGCCAAGCAAATATGCTTTAGACGGCATACCTAAATTAGAAACATATCCAGATGGTATGACACTGCCAACACCAAAAGGACGAGATTTTAATCCGGGTGACTTGCTAGGTTGTGTTTCTGGAGAATTAGGATTGAGAAATTTTTTAGAAGATAGAGGACATACATTAGTTGTTACATCAGATAAAGATGCTGACGGTTGCGAAGCCGATAAAGAATTAGTTGATACGGATGTTGTAATCTCACAACCATTCTGGCCTTACTACCTGACAAGAAAAAGAATGGAAAGTGCACCAAATTTAAAAATGGCAATAACGGCAGGTATAGGATCTGATCACGTTGACTTACAAGCGGCAATGGATCATAAAGTTGATGTTGTAGAAGTTACATATTGCAATTCAATTTCTGTATCTGAACATATTGTTATGATGATTTTATCTTTAGTAAGAGATTATCACAACCAACACGCAATTGTAAAAGCAGGTGGTTGGAATATTGCTGATGCTGTTCAACGTTCCTACGATGTAGAAGGAATGCATATTGGTACAGTAGCGGCTGGACGAATTGGGTTATCTGTTTTAAGAAAAATGAAACCATTTGATGTACACTTACATTATTTTGATAGACATAGATTACCTGAATCTGTTGAACAAGAATTAAATTTAACGTTTCATGAATCTGTAGAATCAATGGTTGCTGTATGTGATGTAGTTACAATTAATTGTCCATTACATCCAGAAACTGAAAACTTATTTGATGAAACCTTAATTAACAAAATGAAAAAAGGTGCGTATCTAGTTAATACTGCCAGAGGAAAGATTTGTAATAAAGAAGCAATTGCAGAAGCACTTAAGTCTGGTCAATTAAGTGGTTATGCAGGAGATGTTTGGTTTCCACAACCAGCACCTAACGATCACGTTTGGAGAACTATGCCTAATCACGGTATGACTCCACACACTTCGGGAACATCTCTATCAGCACAGGCAAGATATGCTGATGGTACCAGAGAAATATTAGAATGTTTCTTTGATAATGAACCCATTAGAAATCAATACTTAATTGTAAAAGATGGAGAACTTGCAGGAATGGGAGCCCATTCTTATAGTAAGGGAAGTGTAACTGAAGGTTCAGAAGAAGCTGCAGAATATAAAAAATAATCCCTTCTTCCAAGAATTAATCCAATAGATTATTACAGAATATATAAACCCAAGCAGTGGTTGTTTGAAGGAGTTAATGATAAATGATATAGCCCTTCGAGTATTCGTCAGGTATTTAATCTTTCCAAAAAGAAGGTATTGGTTAATGTGCCACCAAATGCGTTTTTAGCAGTAGATCTAGTTTTAACAAGTATAAATGAATCGTTATCAGCGTGCGAAAGTCCAAGAATTTTTAAGCTATTAGAGCCATTTAAATCTTCCTCGATTAGTAGCATCGGTTTAATATTAACACTATTCAACCCACTACTATATAATATTTATTAATATGGTTTTTACGAATTTCTTGTTTGGTAAGGGCTTAACCCGCTCACCATCGCAAGTAATAGCTAAAAGAGATATTACTATAATTGTGATTACCACAAGATAGAGGTAACCTCTTTTAAGGTCTTGATTCTTTGATTTTTTTGTCATGATATAAAGTTTAATTAAGGTAAATATAAATAAAAACAACCGTACGGTTGTTAATAAAGTTAATTTTTGGACTGAAATTGTTATCGTGAAAAAAGATAACAAGGAATTACTTCTACTTAAGCTTGCCAAAAGAGTTAAAGAATTACGAATAATTAAAGGTGTTACTCAAGAGGATGCTTTAAATGATACTGGAATCCAGTTCTCAAGAATAGAACAAGGAAAAAGAGATATCCAGTTATCTACGCTTAATAAACTTTGTGAATATTTTGAGGTTTCACTTGAAGACTTTTTCAATAAAAATTTTAACTAAATAATTGCAACTTTAGCAAAATTTATGTCAACTCGTTATAGAGTTTTTAATATTCTTTCAATTTATCTGACAAATTGTCAATAAAAAACAATATACCATTAAAGGCATATTGTTTGAGTTATAGTTTTTATCAAATTTATTTAGGACAATGAAGTAAAACCAAAATATTGTTTTGAGACAGCTTATGTAATACTATTAACCTGAGTTCGACGTAAGAAACCATTGATTTTAGTATAGAAAAAGCAGAATATTTAGTATATTAAAGTACTGAAATTCAATATATCAATTAATGATAATTATGTCGAAGTTCAATCCTTAAAAGATGGTATTTACTTCTTAAAAATAGTTGATATCAAGAATGTTTACTCGTTTAAATTTATTGAAAACTGATATCCTTATCCGTGTTT
>JADFSQ010000396.1 GCA_022560715.1 Bacteroidota bacterium | reverse complement strand
GCAAATAAAATCATATTTAATCATAAAAATCAGTGTCATCCGCGCTCTATAAAAAATAATAAATGACAGAAGAAAAACTCAAAAAACATACAGACCTCGCTTCCGAAAAAATTGGTGGACGAGTAGTATTTGCCACAGACGATTTTTTTGCTGAAAAAGAAAACCTAATCAAAGAAGGTCGAGGTGTCTTTATTCCTGATAAATATACAGATCGTGGCAAGTGGATGGATGGATGGGAATCCAGACGCAAACGCACTGCAGGTCACGATTGGGCAATTATAAAATTAGGCGCAGAAGGTATTATTAAAGGCTTTGATATAGACACCAATCATTTTTTAGGAAATCATCCACCTTTTGCATCTGTTGAAGCAATTAATTTAGCTAATGAGAATTTATTTTGGAGTAAAGCAGATGAATTAGAGTGGGACGAAATTTTGCCAAAATCTCCTTTAGAACCTGGCAGTCAACATTTTTTTGAAATTGATTCAGATAAAGTTTACACACATGTAAGATTGCACATTTATCCAGATGGAGGTGTGGCACGGTTTAGAGTATATGGTGAAGTTTTTAAAGATTGGTCACGCATCAATTCAGAAGAAATAATAGATTTAGCTTTGGTAAATAACTGCGGAAAAGCATTGCATTGTAACGATATGTTTTTTAGTGCCATGGATAATTTAATTGCACCAACTACTGGAAAAGATATGGGAGACGGTTGGGAAACAAAACGCAACCGAACACCAAATAATGAAGATTGGGTAATCATTAAATTGGGACACAAAGGTGTTGTTCAAAAAATAATTGTGGACACGAAACATTTTAAAGGAAACTATCCTGATTCTTGTGCAATTGATGGAAGTATTTGTACTAAAGATGAAGATGTTTTAAACGACAAAGCAAAATGGTTTTCGTTATTGCCAAAACAAAAATTAGAAGCCGACAAAGAACATCATTTTGAAAGTAATCTTATAAGTGAACACGATGTAATAACTCATATTAAATTAAAGATTTATCCTGATGGTGGTATTAGCAGATTACGCATTCTCGGAACGATAAAATAAATTAAAAATGATTTCCATTTTCATGGAAAATAAATATGATTGAGATTTTTTTAGGTGTAGCTTGGTTTATCATATTCATAATTATAGTAGTGGTAACCTACAAATTACGTCACTTAATTAATGTTTATAAAGCCGAGAATAATGAAGAAAAAGTAGAATCATTACAAACCTCTCAAAATTGGTTTTATGCTTTTTTAGTCATTGCTTCTCTTTGTGGTATTGGTATTCTTTACCTGTTTTTAAAAGGAACTATTTGGGAAAGTCACCTTTTTGAATGGCTAAATTTAACGGTTAGGTTATTACACGTTACTTTCGGAATTGCCTGGATTGGTGCTTCTTTCTACTTTGTATTTTTAGAAAATGCCTTAAACAGAACTGATGGAGTACGAGATGAGTTAGCTGGAAATCTTTGGGCTGTTCATGGTGGTGGATTTTATTATTTGGAAAAATATAAAGTCGCACCAAAAAAAATACCAAAAGATTTACATTGGTTTAAATACGAAGCCTATTTTACTTGGCTTTCAGGGTTTTGTTTATTGGCTATTGTCTATTATTTTAATGCAAAATCCTTTTTAATAGACCCAGAAGTTTTAGACATAGAACCTTTAACAGCAATTGCAATAAGCATTGGTTCTTTAATTATTGGATGGATACTTTACGACCAGATCTGCAAAAAATTAAGTAACAATAAAGTCGTTTTTACATTAGCAATAACAGCTTTAGTGTTTATTTTCGCTTGGTTTTATTCACAAGTTTTTAGTGGTCGGGGTGCATACATTCATTTTGGTGCTTTTCTGGGAACCTTAATGGCGGCCAATGTGTTTTTTGTAATCATTCCGGCTCAAAAGGCAATGGTACAAGCCGCCAAGGATGGCCGGGAACCCGATCCAACCCTGGGTATCAAGGCGGGACTGCGTTCATTGCACAACAACTATTTTACGCTCCCGGTAATTTTTGTAATGATCTCGGGACATTTTCCCAGCACCTATGGACACGATTGGAACTGGGCTGTGCTTTCCGGGTTGTTCCTGGTAAGTGTTGCAGTCAAGCATTTTTGGAATATCTATGAGCAGGGCAACCTATACAATAAGTGGTTGTTGCCCGCAGTTGTAATAGGACTGATTGCATTGACACTTGTGACCGCTCCTCCTGATCCTTCTGAACGTTTGAAGAATGCCAGAATTGTGAGTTTTAAGGAAGTTCATGGGATAATAAATCTGCGATGTACACCCTGCCACTCAGCTTCGCCAACAGACGAGGTTTGGAAGATAGCACCTAATGGAATGATGTTCGACACTCCAGAACAGATTGAGGCAGCCAAGGACGAAATCCTCAATAGAGCGGTAATTACGAGAACGATGCCCCAAGCCAA
>JADFSQ010000395.1 GCA_022560715.1 Bacteroidota bacterium | reverse complement strand
GTCTTTACATGAAAAAGATACCCAAGCTGATTTATTAGTCTTTGTTAAGATTTCTGATAGTACTTTAGCCTCTTGAATACTTGGGATGGTTTCACAGGCAAAAAAATCTACATTAGAAACGTCTAATAATCTAATCCTGTCTATATGAAAATCCTTCAATATCTTATCAGAAACACCATAATTTCCATGATATTCAGAGCCATCTGCTAAATAGGCACCATAAGGACCAATACTAGCAGCAATTAGTGGTTTGAATTCAATAAGTTTTGCCTCCAAAGCACGATCAATTGCTGTTTCAGCTAATTGAACAGTTTTAAGTAAAAGTACTTCAGACATTGTACGATTATAACCAATCTCCATAAATCCAAGTATTGAAGCTTGATAGCTTGAAGTAATGATGCATTGAGCACCCGATTTTAGATAGGCATAATGTGCTTGGATGATAGCTTCAGGTTTAGACTCCAACAATTTTGCAGACCATAACTTATGATTTAAGTCGTACCCTAGTTCTTCTAACACATTAGAAAGACCACCATCTATTAATAATGGATAATTAATATTCATTGTACATCTTTTAAGGGTAATATTTCTTTTAAAAGATTAATGAAAATATTCCCCTTGAATTTCTAATATATACTCACAAATTTAATAAATTGTAATTAAGAACTTTATAAAAAAATATTCCAATCTCTTAATAATTAAAAAAACCGTTTCTCCCGATAACTATCGGGAGAAACGGTCAATATTGGTTGGTTAAACGAAACTTTAATCTACTAGCTTTTTTGTTTGAGTAAATCCTACATATAATCCTACTCCCGCCATAAAGAATATAACAGCTGGATACACTCCATCTCCTAAAGTAGTATATTCATCTAATAATATAGCTATAAAAGTTCCAACACCTATTCCCATTAACAATAAAGCTAAATTAAGCACTAATATTTTCCAAGTTGGTGCTGCATGTTGTTTCCCCTTAACAAATATACTTGCATCTGCTCCTTTTTCTATTAATGCTAATCGTTCTTTGTTACGCGTTGAAAAGTATAAATAAAATACTCCAAATATTGCTCCAAATATTATTACTAATACTAAAACTTCTGATCCCATAATTGTTTTGTTTTTAATTGATTATTTTTAATCTGTTCCTAGCTTATGACGACAGGTTTTTGAAACTGGTTACAACTTTTTTGAATTATTTTTATTTTTTATTCAGAAAGCTGTAACCAAAACACGAGTTATACAGTCTTAATAGAGATGGCCACCAACGACCAAGTGTATATAAACAAAATATTAAATGGCAACACTAATGCCTTTTCTGTATTAGTAAATCGCTATAAAGATTTAGTATATACCTTATCGTTGAGAATGATGAAGAATAAAGAAGACGCTGAAGAAGTTGCCCAAGACACATTTATTAAAACTTATAATTCGTTAAGTAAGTTTAAAGGCGATTCTAAATTTTCAACATGGATTTATCGCGTGGCTTATAATACTTGTTTAGACAGATTGAAAAAGAACAAACGACAACATTATACAGTTGCTATTGACGAATACACAGAGCATCAAATAAAAACTTTAGATAATGCTCTTGATAATATTGAAGAGCAAGAAAAACAACTTGCTATAAAAAACTGCTTAGAGTTGTTGCCAAGTGAAGATAGTTTTATTTTAACCTTATATTATTTTGATGAATTATCTTTGGACGAAATATCAAAAATCACTGGTTTAAAACCTAATAATTTAAAAGTGAAGCTTTTTAGAAGTCGAAAAAAATTGGCTACAATTTTAAAGCAACAATTAGAACCAGAAATAATTGAAAGTTATGAAGGAACATACAGAGCAGCATTTAGATAAATTGGCAAAAAAAGTGATACAATTGTCATCACTAGAATCACCATCTTTAGATTTTACTGCAAAAATAATGGATAAAATAGAGGTTTCTACAGCAAGCAGTATTACTGTATATAAACCGTTAATTTCAAAAAGAATGTGGTTGTTAATTTCAATTTTAGTAATTGCCAGTTTGTCTTACGGCATTTTTAGTAGCGGATTAGAAAATTTAGGCTGGTTCGATAAGGTTGACTTTAGTATAATTTCTAATAATAAAGTTACTGAAGCAATTTCTGGAATTACGTTTTCTAAAACATTGATATATGCTATTGTCTCTTTTGGATTAATGATGTGTGTTCAAATTCCATATCTTAAAAATTACTTTGACAAGAGGTTAGAATATTAATTAAAATAGTGACTAATCCTAAAGATTAAAATAGTTTACTCAATTTTTTTGGCTTCCATATCTCGTCCACCTTGGTGTAAGGTTAAGCTTATAACTTCATCTTTATCATTTTTATTAAAGTTTATACTTGCTGGAACAACTTTAAAGAAGAATGTTATTCCAGTTTCCGCAAAAATTTCAAATTGTGGTTGTCCTGTAAGTTGTGC
>JADFSQ010000394.1 GCA_022560715.1 Bacteroidota bacterium | reverse complement strand
AATTTAAGCTATTTTAGTTTTAATATGTTTAATTACACCAATGTGCATGCGTTTTTAAATTATAGCAAGCGTATAGATCAAATTAGGTCTCAATCTGTTTTTCTAACAGTCCCAAACCCTATTCCAGGAGAACCAGACATACAAACTACAAACAGAATTTCTACACCATTCAATTCAAATTTTGCCGATGAAACCTTTAGTGCAGTTGGTCGTTTTGAACGTACTTTTGGTAAGATAAAAGCTTCGGTTCGGGGAAATTTCTCTTATTCAAAATTCAACCAAATTGTTAATGGTCAACAACGAGTGAATGAATCTTTTACGCAATCATACCGAACACGTTTAAGCAGCAATTTTAGAAATGCACCAAATGTCGAAATTGGTTATAACCTAACCATAAACGAATACGATCAAGGTGGAGGACTCACAAAATTCTTTACCAATAGTCCGTTTATAAATGTTGATGCCTACATTTTAAAAAGCTTTACGTTTAGGGCAGATTATTCATATTATAACTACCGAAATGAGCAACAGACACTAAATGATTATAGTTTTTTTGATGCAAGTTTGGCGTACCAAAAAAAGGATAGCAAGTGGGAATACAAACTTGGAGTCACGAATATATTAAACACAGAATCTCTAAACCAAGATAATTTAAACACGTTATTTACAAGTACCAGCGAATATTTTATACAACCAAGATATGTTGTGTTTAGTATAAAGTATGATTTGTAGTTTACAAAAAAAACATAATATGAGAAAGACTGCTTTTAATTGGTGGTCTTTTTTTATTAGAAATTGTATTAAATAGTTACTTTAGTTATCTAAATTCAAAACACTTTGAAACATACCCGAAATCAATTGATGTCAGAAATTCAATCAGAAAAAAATGATTGGGATGTTGTAATTATTGGTGGTGGTGCTTCTGGATTGGGAGCAGCAATTGAGTCCACAACCAAAGGTTATAAAACACTGTTGTTAGAACAATACGATTTCACCAAAGGAACATCAAGCAGAAGCACCAAGTTAGTTCATGGTGGAGTTAGATATCTGGCACAAGGTAACATTTCGTTGGTATTCAGTGCTTTAAGAGAACGAGGGTTTTTACGTAACAATGCGCCGCATTTGGTTTCAAACCTTTCATTTTTAATTCCATCATATTCGTGGTGGAGCATTCCGTTTTACACTATTGGTTTAACAATTTACGATTTATTGGCAGGAAAATTAAGTTTTGGCAGGTCTAAACCACAATCGAGAAGTAAAACAATATCTAAAATACCAACAGTAAATAAAAACAACTTAAGAGGCAGCGTATTGTATCACGATGGACAGTTTGACGATTCAAGGTTAGGAATTAATATGGTACAAACTATTATTGAAAAAGGTGGAACAGCAATTAATTATATGAAAGTAATTAATTTGTTAAAAGCAGATGGAAAAATTTGTGGTGTTGTTGTTAAAGATCAGGAAACAGGAATTATCTATAACATAAAATCAAAAACAGTTTTAAATGCAACTGGTGTATTTGTGAATTCAATTTTAAAAAAGGATAATGTTAATGCTCAAGACATCGTGCAACCGAGCCAAGGTGTACATTTGGTAATAGACAAAAAATTTTGGCCTTCCAAATATGCGTTAATGATTCCAAAAACAAAAGACGGAAGAGTATTATTTGCTGTTCCATGGCATAACAAAATTGTTTTGGGGACGACAGATGTTCCTAAAGAGGAGGCACTAATCGAGCCTGTTGCAACAGATGATGAAATAGATTTTATTTTGGAAACTGCTGGACGGTTTCTATCAAAAAAGCCAACTCGTAAAGATGTAAAAAGTGTGTTTGCAGGTTTAAGACCGTTAGCAGCTTCAAAAAATGAGGATGAGAGAACAAAAGAAATATCAAGAGGGCATAAAATATACGAATCCAAATCTGGTTTAATATCAATTATTGGTGGAAAATGGACAACTTATCGCCAGATGGGAGAAGAAGTCATTAATCGAATTGCTAAAATTGGGAATCTGCCTAAACGGAAATCAATAACCGAAACATTGCATTTACATGGCTATAAAAAAAATGTCGATTTTAATTGTGCACTATGTTTTTATGGGTCTGATGCTGAAAAAATAAAAGATTTGATTAATGAAAACCCTAATTTAGGAGATTGGGTTAGCGAAGAATTAAAAATAAACAAAGCACAAGTTGTTTGGGCAGTTAGATACGAATTTGCAAGAACGGTTGAAGATGTATTGGCAAGAAGAACAAGAGCCTTGTTTTTAGATGCTAAAGAGAGTATTCGCATGGCTCCAACTGTCGCAAATATTATAGTATAAAAATTACACTATAAATAAATAATAAAAGTTGGCGTTTAGTCCGCCCTGGGCGGATAGCCAACTACATTACTAGACCCCCCTCCCTCTCAGCTTAGGAGAATATAAGTTAATACAACACTTTCAAAAG
>JADFSQ010000393.1 GCA_022560715.1 Bacteroidota bacterium | reverse complement strand
ACTTCCATTGTGGTACATCGAAAAATTAATATCAGGATGTGCCAAAACGATACGATGAAACTCATCTATAATATGTCTGGTTTCAACCGTACTGGATTTTAAAAAGTTACGACGTGCAGGAATGTTAAAAAAGAGGTTTTTTACAGCTACCGAAGTGCCTTTCGGAGTTACAATGACCTCTTGAGATACAACTTCGCTGCCTTCAATTTTAATTTGAACGCCAATATCGTCTAACTCTTGTTTGGTTTTTAATTCTACATGAGCAATAGCTGCAATACTTGCGAGAGCTTCGCCACGGAATCCTTTGGTATGCAGATTGAATAAATCTTCTGCATTACGAATTTTTGAAGTAGAATGGCGTTCAAAACTCAATCTGGCATCTGTTACACTCATCCCATTACCATCATCAATCACCTGAACTAGTGTTTTACCAGCATCTTTAATAATCAACTTTATGGTTGTTGCTTGTGCATCAATAGCATTTTCCAGCAACTCTTTAACTACCGAAGCTGGTCGTTGTACAACTTCGCCAGCAGCAATTTGATTAGCCACATGATCTGGTAATAATTGTATGATATCTGCCATTTATTTTTTAGAAAAGAAAATAGAAAGATCGAAATCTATGATGAATAAAAAAATTAAAAGCAATATGGCGATGATGATTAATATTCGTTTGTTAACCTCACGATCTGGCGATTCTTTTAGCTCGTCTAAAGCATTGTTGATTTTAGCTTTTAAGCCTGAATTATTACCAATTGTTTTGCGATAATCATCAAATTTGTGCTTAATTTCAAATGGGTTTCCTTCTCCTTTACCATCAAAAAGGCGAGGTGTGTAACTAAATTTTTTATTTTTGCGTAATTTAAAAATGCCCATTTTTCTTTTCTTAAAATTATCTGGATTAAAAATTCAATATGTACATACCAATCAATAATAATACCAAGATAATAATCAGCATTCGCATAGAAATCCCTTTTACTATTCTTCCTCTATTTGTATTTACTTTTCGAACTCTTTTCCATTTCGAAACAAATTCGTTATCGCTAAAAACAGTCTCTAAATTGGCATTTGTTTCATTTTCTTTAGAGAATCTGGCTTTGTAGTTAAATTTTTTATTCTTGTGTTGCTTTAACAAAGTATAGGTATTATTTATACCAATTTAATTATAAAATAACTCATATAAATCACTTCTTTTTCACTTAAAATTTGTTAAAAAAAGAAACCGTAACTATGTTATGCTTTAGTTTTTTGCCTCTTTTAAGCAAAAAATAATTACTCACGTCTTTTCTATTTTTTAAATATGAGTTCGTGATGTGCTTTGCAGTTCAATTTATTTATGACTCATTTTATAATTAAATTGGTATTGAATTCAAAAATACTCAAAATACAATAAACTAATGCTTTGCAAATGCCAAAAATTGTTAACAAAATTATTGAAGATAAATTACAAAAACACAAGCACCAAATGACAAATTCCAAATATCAAAATACTGAAGACTTCTTTACTGTAGACTGAAGACTGCCTTACTGCTTACCGAGTAAAGCCATTTTAATGGCAGCAATAGCAGCTTCGGTGCCTTTGTTGCCGTGTTTACCACCAGAACGATCAGTGGCTTGTTGTAAATTATTATCGGTTAATACACAAAAAATAACTGGAGTATTATGTAGTACATTTAGGTCTTTTATACCTTGCGAAACAGCTTCACATATAAAATCGAAATGTTTGGTTTCTCCTTGTATAACACTTCCGATAGCAATAACAGCATCCACATTTTGTTCTTGCATTTTCTTGCAGCCATAAATGAGTTCGAAACTTCCAGGAACGTTCCAACGTGTAATATTCAAATCGGAAACACCACAATCTATTAACGCATCATAAGCACCTCGAAATAATCCTTCGGTAATGGTATCGTTCCATTCAGAAACAACAATCCCAAACCGAAAGTCTTTCGCATTTGGGATTGTTGCTTTATCATAATCTGACAAATTTTTATCAACGGTTGCCATAAATTTTTAATTACTAGCTGCTTGTGCTTTTCCTATAAATACATCTATAATAGTTGCATCGGTAGCATTAGGAAATTCTTCTTTTATACGTGTAAAATATTGTAATGCTTTATCGTTTAGTCCCAATTGCATTGCAATATTACCAGCTTTATACAAATACATTGGTGTTGTATAATTATTGGTCTGCATTTTAGCTGCTTTAACATAGTAATCTAAAGCATCTTCTGGTTGGTTTAGTTGTACAAAAGCATCACCTATTCCACCTTTAGCAATAGGTCCTAATGTTTCATCATCACTAGAAAAATCGCTTAAATAAGTAATTGCGTTTTGGTAATCCTGCATATTTAAGTAAGCCATTCCAGCGTAATAATTTGCCAAGTTAGCTGCGTTAGTACCTTTATACTCTTCAATAATATCTAACATACCAAACTTTCCTTCACCACCATT
>JADFSQ010000392.1 GCA_022560715.1 Bacteroidota bacterium | reverse complement strand
GAGAACTTCTTTTTTTAACATCCCAAAATAATCCACTATCAAAATATCATTTTCATTGGCGTTAATACTATAATTCCCGTCTACATCAGTTATGGCTTCAGTAAAACTGTTTTTAACCCTTAAAATGGCGCCTTGTATTGGTTCGGATGCACTAATTACAGTTCCATAAATATTGTGTTTTGCAGTTGTGTTATTATCTCCTCTATCGGTATAAACAGTTTTATCATCAACTTCATTTAACATAAGCTCTAATGCTAATTTAGAACTCACTTTATTTAAATTAATATAATGGCCATCTGCATAAAATGATGCTTTTTGAAGTCTTAGATGATTGGCTTTTGGTAATGTATTTATACTGAATATTGGCACATTAATTTCTGATTGTAATTCAGAAAAAATGGTATTACCATCTGTAAATAACAGTATGGCATCTGCATTAAAATTATTTCGTTTTACTATTTGAGCAAAATTGGAAGCTCCTTCATAATTTGTATTTCGTAAATAATCGATTAATATGTTACCTTTCCCTTTTTTAATTTGAAATTGTTTTGAAGCTGAAACAGTCATATTAAACTTTATAACTTCTACTTCAGCGGTTTTTATTTTTTTTAAATAATTTGAAAGTAACTTCAGTTCATTATCTATTACTCTTTTTTTCATGGATAACGATGTGTCCCAATAGAGAGTGATTTTTTTGGGAACCTGTCTTAATGTTGAAACTTTTTCAGTGTTGTTTACTAAAACAGATGTTAGTACACTAAAACTCATTCCAATAAAATCGTGACGTTTCCATTTATCTTGACTTATATAACGTCTGAAAGAAACCCCTACATATGGCTTGCCTGAAACAGCAAACCCTATGGTTTCTCCATAAACTTTAACTAATTCAATACCAATTATAAAATCATCATCAACTTTAATATTATATGGTTTTAAATCTACTTTTACCTCTCCCTCTTTTTGTTTGATAGTATAAAAAATATTTTTATTTAAAAGCTTTTCCGAAGGGAATCGTTTTTTATAATTATAAATATTGACACGTATTTTTAAACTATCTGACAGGTTTTCAACAATATTAAATTTTAAGTCTAAAAGTTTAGTCCTTTTTTGTTTAACATAAATTCTTGTTGCAATTTCACCGCCAAGAGCATCCTTATCTTTCCAATACCCTAAGGTTGTTTTGTTAGATTTAGAATCGCCTAATCGTATTTCTTTTCGTTTTTCATAAGTTAAAACAATTTCATCAAGAGCAAGCGGTTTAGGATTTAGATATAGTTTATTGTCTTTTGATAACAATTCAAATAATTGTGCAGTAGTTATTTTAAGTGTTTCATAGCCTAAAAATGAAATTTGTAAAATATCCGAGTTTCCTATTCTTACTTCATCATAAACCAATTTAAATTGTCCATCTTCTTTACTTACTGTGCCAATACTCTTATCTATAAAACCAATGTTTGCAAAAGCAATTGGGTGTTTAGTTTCTTTATCTAAAATAGTGGCCTCAATAGTAACTTCATATTGTGCAAAAAGAGAGGTACAAAAAAAGATTAAACACAATTTGAGAAGTGATTGTTTTAGTTTCATAATGATTAAATCTAAATTAATTATCTGTATTTAGCATAATTTAATACTCTTTTAAACACTTGCCCATTTCTTAAATTATTGTATTTTTACATGCAGAAACAGACTTATGTTTGTTTTTGTTTACAACTGTGAGAGCCTCTACCTTGTAGGGGCTTCTCCTTTTTTATAGTTACTTTTAAAGTGTCACGTTTATTTGTGTTTTTAGTGATTTAATTTGTTTAAAGATATTGACCAGTTATTAAACAGCCAAACAAAAATGCTTACTAAAAGTAAGCAAAAGCATACAGTTTTAATTTTTAGCCACCAATAGCTGTTTGTTGAGTTTTAAGAGCTGCATTTTTTCACGTTCGTCTTGAAACTTATAGACCGTAATTTTCTTGGTTTGATTTGGCTTTCCCCAGTTAAAATACTGTGTGACTTTAAAATAGGTTGGCTCTGGTTTTTTGTTGCCAAAGTAGGTGATGTTAACCAGCCATTCGCCAACTCCAATGTCATCAATAAAAAATTCTTTGCTGGAATAGCCTTTTTGTTTTTCGTCAGTTATTAATTCTTGATTGTTAGCCAAAGAATGTTCAAAAACATATACTCGCAAATCAGGACCAACAAACTCCAAATCAAACTCGGCTTCCGAGGTGTTCCACTCAAAAACAAGCCTTACATCATTCCTAAAATCGAAAAGATTATCACTTTTGGGAATAAATGTTTCTTTAATATCTGTTTGGTTTCTTCTGTTGTAGTAAAGAAACTCCATCTCGTTGTAGAGTATTTGCCCAATACCTTCGCCACTCACATCATTGCCTTGTAACAAATAACTCATATACATGCGCCATGCTTTTTTGTATTGATTGTTTTCTACATAAGCATTAGC
>JADFSQ010000391.1 GCA_022560715.1 Bacteroidota bacterium | reverse complement strand
TTATAAATATAATAGATTTCTGCTAGAATGTCATGTTTATAAAATAAAAAGTATCATATAATCATAAAAGATATCGAATTAATGCCAAGTATAATTACACTTGCAAACTCAAAAATGAGATTTCTAGTTAATTAAGCAATTATTTAGGAATTGAGAAAGTACAAATAAAAGATTTCCGCCTTTGCGGAAATGAAAAACAAGTTTTTCAATGAAAGCAGGAATTGTAGGATTGCTGTATTCTTGACGAAGATGTTGTTGAAACCGAAGAAGAACTGTTAGGAAAACAACGTTTTATGCATCCTGAAGATTAATTTTCGGTAGCATCAAACATTTTAAGTTCTTCAGTTGGAGCTAAAGTTTCATTACTTCCCCAAATTTTTGCATCATATTTTCGTTGCTTTTGGTAAGGTACTATTTTTACTTCCTTAATGGCATTGAATTCAGCAGTTGAAATAGTAGTAGTACTTGTTAATAACAATTCTTCTATATTTCTGGCAACACCTTCAATTTTAAAATTGAAAAGCGTCTTGTTTCTGGCACTGCTATTTTCAATGAACTTTAAAGGTCTGCTAATATAAAAGTAGTCTCCTGTTTCATGCCTTATGTAGCGTGGTTCAAACCAATTATCTTGATTCTTCTTAAAAATGATAGTTCCGCTACTAATTTTTTCAATAAACTTTACACCAAGAATTAAACGTAAATTAAATTTACTACCATGTTTTCCTTTCGAAAAGCTGTAATCGGCTTTTAAAACACCATAACTATCATGAGCTATATGTAATACTCCGGTATATTTAGCCCTTGCTCTTCTTGGTTTAAAATGAATAGCATAAACCATTTCTTCATTATAAAAGGTCACATTTTGAAGTGAATAGGAATAGTTATCAGCATCTAAAATTTTTCGTAATAAACTTTGAGTATCTGGTCGTGCATCATTGAGCATCTTTTGCGCATTATTTTTAAGGTCTGCTATTTCAAATTCTTGGGTATTGTCTTCAGAGCTATTGACATTAGAAAGTGATAGAGAATCTTCAATTTTAAACATACCTGTTTTAAGTTTATAAGTAAGTGTGGTATCCAGATATTTTAGAACGACACTTTGTGCTCTTTCTTGAATATTCTCTAGTGAAAAGTCCTTCTTCGAATTAATAATTTGTGTTGCTTTTTCGACGTGTAATTTTGAAGAATCCTTGTTCATAACACTTAATTCTCCTATAAAATCTGTAAAGTGAACAAATTTACTCGACATTATTGTATTGGTCATAGCTTTAAGACTATTATTGGCATTGAGCAATTGTTTTTTCTTAACGTGAGACGTTTTTATTATTTCAAAATCCAAGTTGTCAAAATCTATATACGAAGTTTCCCGATAAAATAATTTGTGTTGAATATATTCAGTTTTATAATTTTTTGAAAGGTTTCTAACAACTCTGGCAATTATAGAATCTGCGTTAGGTTTAGAACTACTTAAATACACCGTATTCAACTCGTTTATTGATGGTTCCAGTTCAATAATATAATTGTTGTTTATAATGTATTCTATCTTAAAAACTTGCTTTTTATATCCTAATGAAGAAATAGTTATTTGGATTATGCTATTGTTTTCCAACTCTATATTAAACACACCTTCTTCGTTTGTAATGACACCTTTATGTTCTTCTGTTTGTACAGCAGCATAAGGCACAGGCAACTTTGTAGATTTGTCAATGATTTTTGCTGAAAAGCTTTGCGCATTTACACTAATTGTAAGAAGGAATAGTGTAACTCCTAAAATAGATTTAATCATAGTTGAGGTTTTTAATTTGAAGACGAATTACTACTAAATTTGTTACAGAATTACAGTTGTAATCTTAATAGTTTTTAAACAAGCAACAGTATTTGCTCTTGACTTTATGTAAATAAAAAACTAACTTGCATATCGTTTGATATAAATCATTGAAACGAATGATATCATAACATTGGCAACAATTTACTGTAACAAATTCCAAAAAAACTGAACTTGAAAAACTCAAGTTGCTAAAAATGAAACTCCAATAAAAAAATTGACCAAAATATTTTGAAAACAATTTTTATATGTAAACTTGAGTTTTAAAACATTCCAAGATTTATATTTTCTTTAAACTGTAACAATTTAAAATTTATTTATTCTTTAATTTTAAATTCTAATTAAATTTTAAATAAAAACCAATTAATATGAAAAAATTACTAGTCCTTTTCCTGATTGTCAGCATTTTTTATTCGTGTAAAAATGACAAAATAGCAAATAAACACATTCCAACTAGTGAAGAAAAAGAAAGTAACATAGAACAAACTAAAGTTCTAACACTTGGCACTTTTCACTTTAAATTTCCAAATCTAGATGTTGTTAAAACAGATGTTGACGATCAAATTGATGTTTTAGATTCTAAATATCAAAAAGAAATTGAATTAATCGTAGATAAACTTGTTACATTTAAAACT
>JADFSQ010000390.1 GCA_022560715.1 Bacteroidota bacterium | reverse complement strand
TACCAAAAAGAAAATGATATTAATATAGTTAAACTTTTTAAAGAATGTATAAGCGATATTTATACATCTCGATTTTTAGCCAAACAATTGGCTGTACGTGATATAAAAGCCTTTTTTGCATCCAAAGAAGCCTCTAACCAAGTGTTTAATGTGGCTTGTGGTAAAAATATTAGTATAAACGAACTTTGGAATCATTTAAGATCGTTTTCAAATTCCAATCTTGCACCCAATTATGTATTACCTCGTCAAGGCGATGTAAAAGATTCTTTGGCAGATGTTTCTAAAGCTCAAAAGTTGCTAAACTATTCTCCAGACATTAGTGTAAAAGTGGGGTTAAAAATAACATGGGATTGGTTTAATCATTAACTCCCCTGATTTCTTTCAGAAATCTGTCCCCTCTTTTAAAAAAGAGGGGAGCTTTTGATTTTTGTTTGTCTTTTGATTTTTTATTAGGGTAATGCTAAGAGTTCCAAACAAGCTCCTCCCTTAAGTTAAAGGGAGGTGATTTTTGTTTTTACAAAAATCGGAGGGTTTGCCATTTCTAGAATCAAAATACTATTATAAATGACTTTTAAAATGGGATTTTATTTCTGATAATACAGACGCTAAATTATCAAATACCATTTTGTTTTCAAAGCGTATCACAGTATATCCATAATTTTGCAAGTGTTTTGTTCTCTGGGAATCGTATTCTTGAGTTACGGGATTATTATGTACTTCGCCATCCAATTCAATGATTAGTTTTTCAGAAGCACAATAAAAATCTACAATATAATTGTTGATGCTGTGTTGTTTTGTAAATCGTTTACCCTCCAATTGTCTTGATTTTAAATGTGACCATAGAAAGGCTTCTGAGGCTGTGAGATTTTGCCTTAATTCACGTCTGAATTCTTTGAGGTGTTTTAGTGTATGGATTTGTTTTTTCATTGTTATAAAATTAGATAATAAATTTAAATAACTTCCCTGATTTCTTTCAGAATTTTTTTCCATCTTTGGAAAAGAAGAAGCTTTTTGACATTGGTTGATTTTATGATTATTGTTAGGGTGATTCTATGAGTTCTCAACAAGCTCCTCCTTTAAGTTTAAGGGTGGTGATTTTTGTTTTTACAAAAATCGAAGGGTTTTTAAAAATTAGAAAGTTTCTTTTCAAACATAGAGTTTATATATTAGTTTTATAATTCTAAAAAACGTTAATATTGTTGTCCGAGTAAAAAAATAAATAAGTCGCTAAAGCATTGTTTTTGTTATAGTTAGTGGTTTTAGAAAATTGACACCTTGCTTTTTATTATTTTAATTTTTATTTTCGGTTATTGCTATTTTACGTTTTTACGATTTGTATTCAGCTGTTTGTTAGTTATCTAAAAACAAGTCTTTTGTCTTTTGTCTTTTAGTGAAGCGGTCTTATCTCTTTTATCAGACAATACTAAAACGTTAATATATTTTTGAAAAATAAATGAACGATTAAATAGAGTTCTCTAAGTTTTCTATTATTTTAGACTTCAAAAGATAGAGCCCTAAAACATGAAATTAGAAACAAAAGTATATCAAAAAGAAAATAACACTAAAATAACCTTGCATAATTTTATGAACAAATAATATAAATATATTGAAAGACAATTGGTTATACGAAATCTCTTCTAAACGAAAACTTATAGATCTAAATTTTAAAGAAATCTGGAGCTATCGTGATTTATTAGTGCTGTTTGTAAAAAGAGATATTACAACCGTTTACAAACAAACCATATTAGGACCTCTTTGGTTTTTTATTCAGCCTTTATTCACTGCAATTATTTTTACTTTAGTTTTTAATAAGATAGCGAATATTAGTACAGGAGGCATTCCTCCATTTTTATTCAATTTAACAGGTATTACTGCCTGGAACTATTTTAAAGTGTGTTTAACGGGCACTTCAAATACCTTTAGAGGAAATGCAGGAATATTTGGAAAAGTATATTTTCCAAGAGTAATAATGCCTTTATCTGTTGTAACTTCCAATTTGGTTAAGTTCGGAATACAGCTTTTAATACTTATTGTTTTTTATGTGTACTATGTAACTCAAGGACAAGACATTTCTCCAAATAGCAATTTGTTTTTGCTTCCTGTGTATGTGCTTATGATGGCGTTTTTAGGTTTGGGAATTGGAATGGTAATTTCTGCCTTTACCACTAAATATAGAGATTTAAATATGTTGTTAGGTTTTGGAGTTTCATTGCTTATGTATGTTTCGGAAGTGCCATTTCCTATGAGTGAAATTCAAGAAAAGCAGCCTCAATACGCTTGGTTGTTAGAGTATAATCCAGTAGCACAAATAATTGAAGGGTTTCGGTACATGATTTTAGACACAGGAACATTTACTTGGGTTGGATTTTTCTATGCTTTAGTATTTACTATTATTTTATTTTTGGTTGGATTAATTGTTTTTAACTGAACAGAAAAAACGTTTATTGATACAGTGTAATGG
>JADFSQ010000389.1 GCA_022560715.1 Bacteroidota bacterium | reverse complement strand
GTAAGAACAAATCTCAAACCTGGGCAATTTGTAGTGCTCCTTTCCAAATTGAGGGTATAAAACAAAAAGGTAATGCTCTGGAGAAACGGTATGAATTATATCAATGGAGAAATTTAGGACTGAATGAACAACTGGATTTAGAGCAATTAGCAATCGTTCTTTTGGAAATTAATAGTCAAATCAATAACTCAAGTGGTTATTTAGGTGCGATAAGTGACAGAAGCAAAGAACTATATTTCAATAACCAAACGATTGGACAATACTTATATAACCAACTTAATGAAAATCCACATACAAGGTTAAAAAACCAGGTTTTTTACAGGCAAGATTATTTGGATGAATTTGAACAAGTTTGGAAAACGCAATCGAAAAATCGTAAGGATGTATTATCAGATGAACTAAAAAAAGAAATCAGGGATGTCATTATTTTCTATCAACGCAGGTTAAAATCACAAAAAGGCTTAATCAGCATCTGTGAATTGGAGGGGAAAGAGAAAGAGATTGAAATAGATGGAAAGAAAAAATGGAAAATCGTAGGACCACGAGTAATCCCTAAGTCTTCTCCATTATTTCAGGAATTTAAAATTTGGCAAGTACTTAATAATCTAGAAATAAGAAATATCACTACCAAAGAAAAAAAGACTTTCGATTTAGAAACCAAACAAAAACTTTTTGAAGAATTAAACATTAAGGGCAAATTATCTAATTCTCAGGTACTGAAATTGGTAGTTGATAAACCCAAAGAATGGGAATTGAATTATAAAGAATGGATTGAAGGTAATCTGACCAATAAATCCTTATACAAAGCATATCAAAATATCTTAGAACTATCCGGGCATGAAATAGATATATCTAAGTTAAGTACAACAGTAATAAAAGAGGCGGTGTCTGGAGTGTTTGAGTTATTGGGTATAAAAAAAGAAATTCTAGATTTTGATGGCGAGTTGGAAGGCAAAGCGTTTGAACAACAAATGTCTTATCAATTGTGGCATTTACTTTATTCTTATGAGGGAGATAATTCATATACCGGAAACGACAAATTATTTGAAAAACTTAAAGATAAATTCGGATTTAATAACGAGTATGCCCAGGCATTAGTAAACATAGTCTTACAAGATGACTATGGCAGTCTAAGTACCAAAGCGATAAGAAAAATACTACCATACTTAAAAGAAGGTAACGAGTTTCTAGAAGCTTGTGCATTAGCAGGTTATGATCACTCCCATTCGCTTACCAAAGAAGAAAATGAAAATCGAGTACTAAAAGATACTTTGGCACTTTTACCCAAAAACAGTTTACGTAATCCGGTCGTTGAGAAAATTCTCAATCAAATGATCAACGTTGTTAATGCTATAATTGAAAAATATGGCAAGCCGGATGAGATCAGAATTGAGTTAGCTCGTGAACTAAAGAAAAGTGCGAAAGAAAGAACTGAGATGACCAGTAATATTTCTAAAGCAACAAAAAAACATGATGAAATCAGGAAAGAAATTGCTCAGTTGCCTCCTTTTAATACCGGGGTTAGAATTACCAGAAATGATATTATAAAATATAAGCTTTACGAGGAACTTTCTTTTAATGGATATAAAACACTTTATACCAACACTTATACTCCTAAAGAGAAATTATTCAGTAATGAATTTGATATAGAGCATATCATTCCTAAAGCAACTTTATTTGATGATTCTTTCTCCAACAAAACTTTATCTGCCAGACAAATAAATTTAGATAAAGGCAACAAAACAGCTTATGACTTTTTAACAGAAAAATACGGTGAAGAAAGTGAGGAGTTTAAAAATTACCTGCAGCGTGTAGAGGCACTTTACAAAGACAAAAAGATTAGCAAAGCCAAATACACCAAACTTTTAATGAAATGTTCCGAAATACCGGATGGCTTCATTGAAAGAGACCTGCGTAACTCACAATACATTGCTAAAAAAGCACTTAAAATGCTTTGGGATGTAGTTAAAACTGTAACCCCCACAACAGGAAGCATTACTGATAAACTGCGTGAAGATTGGCAATTGATTAACGTAATGCAGGAACTAAATTGGGATAAGTACGAAAAATTAGGTTTAACCGAATATGAAATCAATAAATACGGTAATAAGATTCCAAAAATTAAAGGTTGGACAAAACGAAACGACCACCGACATCATGCCATGGATGCCTTAACAGTGGCTTTTACAAAACATAGTCATATTCAATATTTTAATTACTTAAATGCCCGTGAAGATGAAAACCACAAACAACATGGAAATATTTATGCCATTGAACAAAAAGAAACCTATATAAGCGATAAAAACAAAAGGCTCATTAAGCCTCCTATGCCGATTGAGCAGTTTAGAGCAGACGCCAAAATGTGTCTGGAGAATACGCTTGTTTCTTTTAAAGTAAAAAACAAATTAGTAACTCTTAATAAAAATAAAATAAAGGGTAGTGATAAAGTATATATAGAACT
>JADFSQ010000388.1 GCA_022560715.1 Bacteroidota bacterium | reverse complement strand
GTGCTTGTGCTCATGCAAAAAATGCTCTAAAATCTAATGGAACGTGTATGATAGTAGAGCCATTTGCTAATGATACTTTAGAAGAAAACTTAAATCCGGTTGGTCGAGCTTTTTATGCGTTTTCTACTATGCTTTGCACTCCTTGCTCTTTAAACCAAGAAGTTGGACTTGCATTGGGAGCACAGGCAGGAGAAAAATGACTTAAAGAGGTAATTACTAATGGAGGGTTTACAAGATTCAAACGAGCAACAGAAACTCCATTTAATTTAATCTTGGAAGCAAGACCTTAAATAAATACGTGTTCTAAACGTAATATGAGTTTTGATGCTAAATTAAAGTTCTGAATATTTAGTTTTGGTTCGTGAACCATTTTAAAGTTATCGTATTGCCAATAAAAATAAAAGATGGTAGTGGCGCACCTTTGCGGATTATTGCTATTTTAGATAAGTGATACGTAACGTTACGTATTGATTATAATATTTAAAAAGGCTATCTTCGTTTATTAATGCTGAACTTGTTTCAGTATCGTTTGATATAATCTTTCCTGTACTCTTCCGATAGTTATCGGAATTGATTGAGTATAAAACTGACCATATCATCTCATTGGCAAACATTATGACTAGACATTTAAGAAAATTAGCAACTACAGAATATACCTACAATTAGCTATTGAATATTAAAAAAACTATTTTTGAAATACTAAATTAAACTAAAATGAAGAAAACAATTGTAACACTATTTGCTTTAACCTTATTTATTACAACAATTAATGCCCAAAGCTACCCAGAACTTATAAAAGTAACAGGTGGCACTTTTACTATGGGCGATAATCTTGGTTTAGGGCAGGAAGACGAACAGCCCACACACGAAGTTGCGTTAAAAGATTTTTACATAGGCAAAACCGAAGTAACCGTAGCCCAATACCGCAACTATTGCAATGCTACAGGCGTAAGTATGCCAGATGAGCCAAGTTGGGGATGGAACAGTAGTGACCCTATAGTAAATGTAAACTGGAACGATGCCCTAAACTATTGCGATTGGTTAAGTGAAAAACTAGACAAAAACATAACTTTACCTACAGAGGCACAATGGGAGTTTGCCGCACGTGGTGGTAACCAAAGTAAAGGAAAATATACAGGAGGACGCAGTATGGCAACAGCAGGCTGGTATGGCGATAATAGTGGCAATAAAGCACATACTGTAGCAACAAAAAAAGCGAATGAACTAGGTTTGTATGATATGAGTGGTAATATATGGGAATGGTGTTTAGATTGGTACAAAAGCGATTATTACGCTATTAGCCCTAGCAAAAATCCAAAAAACACAGCTCGTGGATATTATAGAGTGATTCGTGGCGGTAGTTGGATCAGTAATGCTTCTAACTGTCGTGTTGCTAATCGCAGTTACTATAAGCCTAGTTTCAGGTATATCTACTACGGTTTTCGTGTGGTTTCCTTTTAGGTCAAAAAAACAAAAGCTATGCCTAAAAGGCGATAGCCAAAAAGGTATAGCGTCAATAACCGCATAAGCGGTTGATTTTTATTTTATATGCAATACACAATTTTTAGTATACCCTATCACGGAGACCCTACTTAAAGAAGAAGAACTAAATGTTTTTTTAAGCCGTATATAATTTATTGCTAGTTCAAGCCTACTTACGAAAATCCTCGCGGAATTTCTATTCGGTTTGTATTTGCTAAATTAGTGGCTTAAACCACGCAACTAATCTTATACCAAACGATAAACGAAACTTCAAAATCATCACTTTTTATTCATCTTTTTAATATTCCTGATTAAATGTTCTAAACCATTTAGTTTTAGCTCGTAAACAGTTTGTAACATATTACCGAGTTGCCCTTTTGGGAAGCCTTTGTTATGATACCAAACCACATAATGCTCTGGTAAGTCGATAAGAAATCGGTCTTTATATTTACCAAAAGGCATTTTGGTATTGGCTAACTTTACTAAAAACTGTGGGTTTGGTTTAATTTCCAAAATGGTATATTTATATTGATTTAAAAAGCAATTTAAAACGTCTCAACTATAATTACGGAATTAAAAAAACCTTGAAAAAATGGCTAATGATATTTATTCAAATAACGCTTTTATGGTATTCATTGGTAAAAACATTTTTCCGCTATCAGGCAAAACAATAAATCCGTATTTATTATAGAAATTTTCTGCATCCTTGTCTAATGGGTCAACTATTACAGCAAATGAACCTATACTTTTGGATATTTCATAACTCCTTTTTAACGCATCAATGAGTAAAATCTTACCAACTCCTTTCCCTTGAAATCGATTGTCAACTGCTAATCTTCCAAGTAATGTTGTAGGTATAGAAGTATAGGATTTTGGTAATTTTTTTTGAAATTTGTTTGGTATCAATTCTTGAGAGATACTATTGTTCGCTAAAGTATAATATCCTTTTATGAGGTTAGTGTCACTATCATTTAGTACA
>JADFSQ010000024.1 GCA_022560715.1 Bacteroidota bacterium | reverse complement strand
TTTTTTTTGATCTTGAAGAAATGAGAGAATTAAAATTGTTTTTTAATAGGTCTGAAAACGGATTAAAAGCAACTTCACATAAGCAAAAGCTTCAGAATTATTTTCTTAAATTAAAAGAAAGTTCGAAGTTTCATCGCTTTATTATTCTATTAAAAATATTGGATATACTCTCCAAAGCAAGATACAAACCTTTATCATCTTTTATTTATAAAAAAGAATATAGCGATATTGAGGGAAAGCGTATGAGAGATGTTATGGAGTACACCATGGATAACTACCAGAAAACAATATGTTTGGAAGATATCGCCAAAATTTCTGCAATGACTAAAAATGCGTTCTGCAAATACTTTAAAAAGCGTACTAACAAAACCTATTTTCAATTCTTAAACGAATTACGTATTGCGTATGCATGCAAAATATTACTTGCAACTAATGACGATTCAATTGCTGAAATTGCTTATAAATCAGGGTTTAATAATATTTCAAACTTTAACAGACAATTTAAAAGTGTAATGCAAATTGTTCCTTCAGAATATAAAAAATAAACAATAACTGTTGCTATTCTTCACTATCTCCATTCATAGATTTATTCAATTCTGGAACCGAACTGTAAATTCTATCTCCATGAATTCCTGTAAGGAATTTACCCATTACCAAGCTATATTCTTTTTGTCTATCATCACCTTCCCAATGCGCCCTAAACAGTTTACCTTGATTGGCAATACCTCTTTCTAATTCGGCCAATGTTTCGGTTACAAACACTTCAACAAATTCGGTGCGGTCTGCTCCGTAAAAATGAACTTGTGGATAGTAGCCTTTATAGTAATCGTTTTTATGTGTTACAGCTTCGTTATACTCATTAAGCATACTCATAAATTCGTCATTATACGCACCATCACTATCTTCTGGATAAGCAAAATAACTTGTTCTTATATAATATATTAAAGGTAAATCTGTTTCTTCTAAAGCTTTAGCACCTGGAATACTTATATATATTTCGTCGGAATGTTCGTTGGCATAATACATTCTTTGGTTCTTAAAAAAGGCTTTTCTTGTTGCTTCGTCTGGCCAAGCTTCTTTTTCGAGTTCTTCATTTCTTTTAGTTGCCTCTTCAATTGCTGTCCAAGAAGGATATACCGTTATAAAAACTACTTCAGAATTATCTGAAGTAAAATAATGCAGTAAAGTAGTGGCTGACAATATGTGCTCATTCTTCATAGTTACCTTTTCATGATACTCTACCTCTACGTCCTTCCATTCATCCATTGAATAATCTTCAAGATTCATATTCCTGTGCATGGTTGTGACATTAATATACAGTTGTTCTTGAGAAAAAATTGAAACAGTAATCAATAAGCATGCTATGATTATTCCCTTAAAAAATTGATTGGTTGTTTTCATGTGTTTAAATTTATTGTTTTTATAGGTCACATGCTTTTCGCTATTAATCATTTTCCGTTGGTGATTAAGACTTAAACTTGCTCGTTTCATAATCTGAATAAATTAAAATTAGTATGATGGTTTATTAAATACTATTCTAAAATATAAGACAATGATAATTAAAGATTTAAAGCACAACCTTAATATGCAGACATATTGTGAATACTTAAGTGGATATCACTGTCATTGCCTAATATACAAAAAATTAAGCGCTTTAATAAATTTGAGAAAGTGGTTTATTTTAAATTATCCTTAATCTTTTTTGGTATTCCTTTTAAAACCATGTTGTAGGAATGATCTATAAGTTCAAAAATAAATTTTGTTTTTAATTCGCCTTCGTGTATATAAACCGAATTCCAAAGATTTTTATTCATGTGCCAACCAGGTTTTATACTTTCAAATTCTTCACGAAGTTCTTGAGCATAATCTGGATTACATTTTAAATTAATAAAAGGGTCGCCTTCTTCCCATTTTTTAAGAGATGCCAATGCAAACATTTTATTTAAAACTTTAAACACTAAAACATCATCATCAAAAGGAAAATGTTCTGTTACGTGTTTTTTACTTAAACAATAGTCTCTAAATTGTTCTATGTTCATTATAAAATCCTTTCCATAAACGTTTCGGAATATTTTAATTCTGAATACCCAAGTTGCTTATACAAACTATGGGCATCTTTAGTTTTTAGCATCCAAACTTTACATAATTGTAATTTTGGGTTTACATGAATAGCGTTTATAAGTTGCTTTGAATATCCTTTCCCTCTATATTGTGGCAAAATAAACACATCCATAAGATAGGCGAAAATCGTATAATCAGTTACTATTCTTGCAAATCCAATTTGTTTATGATTGTAATACATACCAAAACACAGCGAATTTTTTATTGATTTTTTTACCTCTTCATTAGTTCTTCCTTCTGACCAATACGCTTTTGTTAAAAACTGATGAATAACATCAATATCTAATTTATTTTTATCGGTTGAAATTTCAATCATTAATTATTTTATATAAAATTGGTTTACTTGGAGTGGCATCATTTTCAAATGGTGCTATTTGAAGATTAAGAAAATATGTGCCATCTTTAACTGCATTTGGTACAAAAATAAACTCGGTTATTGTAGCATCAAATCTAGTTTTTCCTGAAGTATTCCAAAAGGCTTTGTGTGCCAAAAGTTTGCCGTCATCCTTTTCTTTATCAACACTTGGTAAATCGATAAGCAAATGCTTTACATCTTTTTCTCTTAAATATTTAGCGGCTGCTTCTAATAAAAAAGGCGGATTGGTATTAGAATATTGTTTAGATAATTTTTCGGTTGTATTCGGAATCGTTCTAATAACAACAGCATCTCGTTTTCTGTTTCCTAAAGCAAACTGTAATTGTTTTTTCGAAATTACAAAATCGCCTTCAAGCTTTTCTGGGGCTACTGTTATGACTTCGGCAAGAAAGAAAAACTGTTTTAAACTTTTGTTTATCGAAAGAAATTCTTCAGTAATATGCCCAACACACTCCGTATGTGTACCATGCGCATGAGGGTTAAACTCAATATTATTAAAATTTACTGATGCGCCTTCTTTAACACTTGCAATCCACTTTTCAACTTTTACAGGTTCTATTTTTGGCTCTTCTAAATACCATGCGTTTACGTTCTGTTTGGAAGCTTTTAAAGGTATTGAAATATCGATTGGTTTCGATAAATCTATTTGGTATTTTTTGGAGTTGTATTGTATTGTTGCTAGCATTTATACTGAACTTGTTTCAGTATCTTTCGATACTATTTACAATTCCAAATATAGGTTTTTTAATTCAGGATTGATAGTCTTTATTAAGTTCCATTTCCATTCTCGCTTCCAATTTTTTAATTGTTTTTCTCTAACAAAAGCCTCATGATATTTAGAGGATTTTTCAAAATACATTAATTCAGTAACACTATATTTTTTTGTGAACAAAGTTGCTTTACCTTGTATGTGTAATTCTACTCTTTGTTTTAATTTTTCTGTCGCACCAACATAAAGAACAGTTCTGTTTTTGTTTGATAAAATGTAAGTATAACCTTCTTTCATAATTAAGTTTCTATTAAAAAGATCCTGAATCTAGTTCAGGATAAACAAATCTGAAGCAATTCCGTCTATCAAAAATTTACCTTTTTTTGTTGGCTTTAAGATGTTTAAATTCTGTTCTGTTTTACAATCCTCGATTATAAGTAACTCCTGATTTATAAACTTTTTAGCGGAAGCGATTAAATGTTCCTTGTAATCAATTCCGAAATCAGTTTCTATTTTGTTTAAAGAAATTCCCCAAATGGTACGTAAACCAGTCATTACATATTCGTTGTATCTATCTTGTTTTGACAAGGTTTCAACTTTACTTGGTAATGTATTATCTTGAATGCTTTTAATATAAATTGTATTGTTTGAAACATTCCAACTACGTTGCTTTCCGTTAAACGAGTGTGCCGAAGGACCTATGCCTAAATAGGATTTTCCTTGCCAATAACTTGTGTTGTGCTTTGAAAAATAGTCTTTTTTTCCGAAGTTAGAAATCTCATAATGTACAAAATTTTGCTTTTCAGTTTCAGCCATTAATAAATCAAAATGCTGCAATGCTAAATCGTCATCAATTGGTGGATAAGTGCCTTTTTTAATAAAACTCGCCAATGCAGTTTTAGGCTCAACAGTCAAGGCATAACTTGATAAATGATTTACACCAAAACTAAAAGCAGTTTGTAGGTTTTCATTCCATTTTTCGATACTCATATTTGGAATTCCATAAATTAAATCGATGGTAATATTACTGAAGTGTTTTGTTGCTTCTTCTAAACATTGTTTCGCCTCTTGAGAAGAATGTGCGCGATTCATACTTTGCAAATCATCTTCAAAAAAAGATTGAATACCAATACTTAATCTGTTAATTCGTGAAGTTGTTAAGTCGTTTAATTTTTGTTTTGATAGGTCATCTGGATTGGCTTCAAGAGTGATTTCCGGATTATCACTAACAGAATAATTTAGATAAATTGAATCAATCAACAATCGCAATTCATCAATCGTCAATAATGAAGGTGTTCCACCTCCAAAATAGATGGTTTCTACGGTTTGGTTTTGTAATTCGCCTTTTCGTAATATTAATTCTTTTGCTAAAGCTTTAACAAGTTCATCTTTCTTTTTTAACGAGGTTGAAAAATGAAAATCACAATAGTAACAGGCTTGTTTACAGAATGGTATGTGAATATAGATTCCGCTCATTTAGTGTTCAGTGTTCAGTGTTCAGTGTTCAGTGTTCAGTGTTCAGTGAAAATTAATCAATTTGGAATTTAATTTTTGGAATTTTTCTTATACTTATCACATTCATATTTTTAATAAAAAACTAACTGAAAACTGCGACTGGTTACTGTTTACTTTTTCACTCTATTTTCGTTCTGCTTAACAAAAGCACTCCAACCTGAATAGTTTTTTTTAACAGTAATTCTACCAGCATTATAAAAATGACAAACTGCGGCTGCAAGACCATCGGTTGCATCCAAATTTTTTGGTAATGTTTTTAAACTCAATAAGGTTTGCAGCATTTTTGCGACTTGTTCTTTACTGGCATTCCCGTTTCCTGTAATTGCCATCTTTATTTTTTTAGGAGAATATTCGGTAATTGGAATTTCGCGAGACAATCCTGCTGCCATTGCAACTCCTTGAGCACGGCCTAATTTTAACATACTTTGTACATTCTTACCAAAAAAAGGAGCTTCAATAGCTATTTCGTCTGGATGATGTGTGTCTATAAGTTCTATAGTGCGTTCAAAAATAAGTTTCAGTTTTAGATAATGGTCGTCGTATTTTTTGAGGTTTAATTCATTAAGTTGAATAAATTCCATCTTTTTATTGACCACTTTTATAATTCCAAAACCCATAATTGTGGTTCCAGGGTCAATGCCTAATATAATTTTGTCTTTACTCATTAATCGCAATAATAACAACCGCTTAAAGATACAGAAACCCCAAAGGTTACAGCAAATAAATTTCCATTAAATGTACCAAAACCTTCTGAAATTGGATTATAGGTCTTATCTCCTGAAAAACTGTATATATATGAAATATCTGTAAACACCGAAAATGTTTTAGATACATTATAGTGTATTTCTACTCCAGCTATTACATTAAAAAAAGATGTTTTATTAGCGCCAAAATTCCCTAAAGGTTTTATAATACTAAATCCTGGACCAACATGCCCAACCAACCCAATTTTAGCTGGCAGAAACCCGAAAACCAGAGTTGCATCATACACAAATTGAGCATTGATTCTTGAATAGTTGGTTTTAAATTCTGCTGAATTATCTGCATTAGAAAACCTATTGTAACCAAAATCTAATTTTACGCCTTTAGTCTTTGTAAACATGTGTTGTACACCAATATTAATTGTCGGAAAATTAACTGGTTTTGCTTCAAACCCTGAAACAAAACCATCAACATTAGGATAATTAAAACCAAATGCCAATTGTAATTTCCATTTATTTGTTTCCGTCTGTGCATATCCAATAACTGAAATTAATATGAAACCAAGAAGCAGAACAACATTGGTATATTTCTTAAAATTTGAGGCCATATAGTAATAATAGTTTTAATTTGTGTTGTTCTCTAAATGATAATCAATATAGATACTGAAATAAATTCAGCATAAATGCAAGGAACTATACCTAACAAAACTAAACAATTCTTTTTTGCACTTATTAAATTAAGTATTGTTGTTGGAGCCTGTTATTTTATATACTATAAATTAGCTCATAATGATAATCTCAATTTTAGTGTTTTTATTGCCTTTTTGATGAAAAATGACGTTTTTTTGACAAAAAACATACTTTTTGTACTCTTTTTGAGCATTTTTAACTGGTTTTTCGAAATTATGAAATGGCAAAATTTGGTGTCTTCTATTAAAAAAGTTACATTTTTTGAAGCTCTTAAACAAAGTTTGGCTGCTCATACTGCTTCGCTCTTTACACCAAATAGAATTGGTGAATATGGAGCCAAAGCTATTTATTTTATGAAACCTGAAAGGAAGCGTATTCTGCTTTTAAATTTAATTGGAAATATGTCTCAAATGAGTACAACATTGCTGTTTGGTGTTATTGGGTTTCCTTTTTTTATTTTTAAATACGATATTGATATTTCGTCTGTTAAATTGTTCTATTTAATAACACTTACGGCTTTAATTATAGTCTTTATCATCTTTTTTTTAAAACAAAAAAAGTTTCAAATTAAAGGATTTTCTATACAAGGTATAAAAACTTATGTTTTAAAAATTTCTTCAAAAATTCATTTTAAAAATGTGTTTTTTTCGGTTATTAGATACCTTATTTTTTCGTTTCAGTTTTATTATTTATTACATCTTTTTGACGTAGATGTATCTTACTTTAATGCGATGGTTGTAATTACTACAATGTATTTACTGTCTTCAATTATTCCAACAATTTTTGTGTTTGATGTTGTTGTTAAAGGAAGTATCGCTTTGTATTTGTTTAGTTTTATTGGTGTTAATGAGTTAACTATTTTAAGTATTGTAACACTTATGTGGATACTTAATTTTGTGTTGCCAAGCATGTTTGGTGGTTTTTACGTTTTAAATTTTGATTATTATAAAATGACAGATTCTGATACTATAGACTAAACTTATGATGTTGTTAATTTCTATTGTTACACTTTTATATTGCTTCTTAATCGGATATTTTATTATTGGATTTGATAAAGTTGAAGTATTTAATGAGCAATTTTTAGTTGAAGAAACCAAATTTTCAATCGTAATCCCTTTTAGAAATGAAGCCGAAAATTTACCCGATTTATTACAATCGCTTTCTGAATTAGAGTATCCAAAACATTTATTTGAAATTCTTTTTATAGATGATGCTTCTGAAGACGATTCAGTCGAAATCATACATAATTTTAAAACACAACATCATACATTAAGCATTGAAAATAAAAAAAACATACGAGTAACTAATTCCCCCAAAAAAGATGCGATTACAACAGCAATACACAGTTCAAAAAACGAATGGATTATTACAACTGATGCTGATTGTGTTGTGCCAAAATTGTGGTTAAAAACGTTAGACGCTTTCATTCAAAAACATAACCCTAAAATGATTGTAGCTCCAGTTACATATTCTGTTAACAATACTTTTTTTGAACAGTTTCAATTACTTGATTTTTTAAGTTTACAAGGTGCAACCATAGCTGGATTTGGGATTGAAAAACCATTCTTGTGTAATGGCGCAAACCTAACGTATAAAAAAGAAGTTTTTCAATTACTTAAAGGATTTGAAGGCAATACCAATATTGCAAGTGGTGACGATATTTTTTTAATGGAAAAGTTTTTACAAACTTATCCTAAAAAAGTGATGTATTTAAAATCTTTAAATGCTTTGGTTAGTACAAAACCACAGGATTCTGTTGCAAATTTAATTCAGCAGCGTTTACGTTGGGCTGCTAAAACAGCTTCTTACAATAATCCTTTCGGGAAAATAGTTGGACTTGTCGTTTTGTCTATGAATGTCATTATTATTAGTGTTGCGCTACTCTCATTCCTTAATGTAATAAAATTAAAATATTTAATCTTAATTTTCGTTTTAAAATTCTTTTTAGACCTATTTCTAATACGCAAATCTGCTCACTTTTTTAATCAAAAACTAAATATAAAAAGTTACATAATTAGTAGTTTTTTATACCCGTTTTTTAGTGTTTATATTGCTGTAAAATCTATGTTTTTTGGATTTAAATGGAAAGAGAGGTCTTTCAAACAGTAACAAGTTCATTTATTTTTTATAGCTTTACAATTACCCCAAAATCTATTACTAATGAAAAAGATACTTTTTTTAATACTGTTTGTAGGTTTTAGTTTTTCTGCTTTAGCACAAAAACAATACACCATTAATGGCGAAACATACGAATTAAAAACTGAAGTAAATGGAACTATCGATTTGCTCTGGAATATTTTTGATCGGAAATATCGCTATTTTGTTAGAAAAGATAGCATTATAACTGAACTGGTAAACACCAAAGGCAACACTAAAAAGTTTCAAAAAGAATACAAAGTAACCTTAAATAATCTTACAAAAGGTAGTGGATTAAGCACAGACAAAGTAAATCTCACACTATATAGTTTAAGGAATTTTATAAATGAATATAATAGTTTGCAAGATCCTGATTATGTAGCTACCAATAATACCGTTGTACAATCCTTACTTTTAATTTTTGGTGGTATAACCAATAGTCCTTTTATAGAGAATATTAATAACACAAATAATATACTTATTGGAGCAGAAATTGAAGTCTTTGAAGCGACTAATCTTCCTCGACATTCTGTATATTTTTTATTTCAACATAGATTTCAAAGCGATGCTTTTAAATATTCTCAAACTCAATTTGGTCTTGGCTATCGGTTTAGATTTCTTAAAAAGAAGACATTCTCTGTTTATGCCAACGTGTTAGCTGCAACTTATAATTTTAACAAACAAACCATTACCTTTTTTGACTTTGATGTATTTTTAGAAAAAGAAATATCTGAAAATGGCTTTACTGTTCCCTTTATTTTTGGAGTTGGTGCAGACTTTAGAATAACTGACCATAGTTTTATTACATTAACTTATAACGAACTATTTGCTTTGCGTTTGGACAACAACGGCAATTTTTCGACTACTGTTTCTTTAGGTTACAAGTTTTATTTATAGTTAGTTTACATGTATAACTACAGGTAATTTAAACTCTGTTTTTACCTGTTGACTTCGTTTAATTGCTGGAAATATTTTCGGTAAATCTTTTAAACTTTCAATTAATAAAGCATCCATTTCTGGGATTTGTTCTTTAATTAAATCACTGCTTTTTATATCGATGACACTTAACTCTCCTTTTTCAGAAATTTGAAATGTAATCGTAATAGTATCATTAATGTCTTTGGTAACAATAATGGTTTCATTTGCAAGTTGGGACATGATAAATGTAGTTAATGTCGTCTCAAAGCAATCTTTTCTTTGGGCTTTTGTTGAAGCATTATCGCAAACAGAAAATGTAGGGTACTCATCTACTTCGTTCCAATTAAAGGTTTGTAGGTCTTCTTTTAAAATATCTTCGGAATACACTTTTTTCTTATCGAAATAATCGCAAGAGGAAAAACACAAGGCAAGGAAAAGAATAGTTAGGTATTTCATTAACGCAAACTGAATTGGAAAAGTACGATTTTTTTTGTTTTTAGTGATGACATAAAAACACATTTTCCTGCAAGGTTTATACCTACAGGGTTTGTAAAACCTTGCAGGAATTTCTTGTAGGTATGACTTTGAAGAAAAACTTAAGATTCCTTATACACTTCGATTTCTATACTCAAGACTGCTTACTTAATATGATATTTTTGTTTTTTAATTTTCCTTGACTTTTCCTTTTTTTAAAAACTGCTCTTCTTTCAGTTCGCTAATACGCTTTTCGGCAACACCTTTAAACATACTCTTTGGATATTTGGCAATAAAAATTTCATACAATTTAATTCTTGTGTCGATATCTTTATAATATCTGTCTTTTGTATATATTAAAAAGAATTGTGTGTATTCATCGTTTGGGTTTTCTTTAATGGCTCGTTGAAACGCGTCAATACCTTCTTTATATTTTTTTTGTTGATTATAGATAGTTGCCAACCTTGAATATTCTGTATCTAAAGAAACATCTAGGATTGCGAGAGATTCCAAAATATATTTTTCGGCATTAGGATAATCTTGCTTCCGTTGATAAACTAAGCCAAGACTGAAAAGATTTGAAGCGTTTTTGGGATCTAACTTTAAAGCTATTTCGCCTTGTTCTATGGCTTTATCATATTCATAAATCTGAACATAAGAAAAGCTTAATTTTTCATGAATAAACCGGGTAGATTCATGTAGGGCCAAAAGCTTTTCAAACCAAATTACGGCATTCTCATAATCTTCATGCAAATAATAATTTTGTGCTTTTAAACTTATAAGCTGTTTATTGTTTTCATAGGTCGATAAACCAATATTTATGTACTTATTTGTAATTTTAAAATGCCTCTTTTTTAAATGAAACCTCGCAATTCTAAAAATAGCTTTTTGGTGTGTACTATCTAACTTAAACGCACTATAAAATCTGTTTTGTGCTGTAGAATCCTTTAAACGTTCCAATACCAATCCCAGTTCGTAATGATAATTAGGATTTTTATAATCAATATCGATGAGCTTATAAAACATAGTAGAAGCATCTTCATACTTTTTAGTCTTGGATAATAATTTTGCATATTCATATTTAAACAAGGCTTTATCTGGATTAGATTGTATGCTTTTTTCGTAATACAACAAAGCTTCGTCATAATTACCTAAAGCAAAATATGTTTTTGCAATTTTGTCATAAACTTTTGATTGTTTTTCAGATTGTTTGTACGCTTCAATTGCTTTTGAATAGTTTCCGTTTACATACAAACTATCACCAAGCTGCAAAGCCGAAGACTGTGCTTCGGCTTTAAATACTAATATTGATATGACAATTAAAAGTGTTTGCTTCACTAAATAATTAATTCTTATTTTTTAAATCTGTCTTTCCGTTTGAAATACTATCTTTTTCAGCTACTTGAAATATAATTGGCAAAGAATAGGGCACAACTTTATTTTCTCCATTGTGTTTGCCTGGAATCATTTTTGGAAGCAAACTAATAACACGTATTGCTTCAACTTCTAAATCTGGATGAGGTGCTCTTGCTCTTACACCTTCAATATTTCCTTCTTTATTGATTTTAAAAATAACATTGATACGTTGCTTCCCAATTAATCCCAAATTTCCTGCTAAATCTGTATTAAAATTTTCAATAACATGTTTAGTTATTTTTTCTGACATACATTTTCTACGTTCAGCATTTGTTGTAAGGGTTTCACATCCTGGATATATTGGGACTTCATCAATAAGGGCGAAAGGGACTTCTGAAGAATTAGAAAAATCCTGAACTTCAGTTACTTCTTTAACTAAAGTTGTATTAGTATTTAAAAGAGA
>JADFSQ010000387.1 GCA_022560715.1 Bacteroidota bacterium | reverse complement strand
TTAAGGTAGTTGTCGTAGACATTATAATCAGAATATAAATCGTCAATAAAATCGATAATAATCTGGTGATTGCTAAATCCTGAATTTTTATTTCCTAATAAAACTGTTTTCTCTTTATTAATAATATTGTCTCCATAAACTCTCGATACAGCTTCGTTAATAAATATTGGTAAATACGTTTTTCCAGTAACTTTTGAGGTGTCAACTTGCTCAAAAACAAATTCCATACCTCTAAAAAGTTTGCTTTTTATTAAAGCACTATCAATAGTATTTAAATCGAATTCTACCTTTTCGTATTTATCGTATGCGTATTGACTAAATTGTTTTAATCCATTTTTGCGTTTATGTTTCCATATCTTCTTCAAAATGGCAATAGCTGGATTTTCCGCTTCTTTTTTAGATTGTTTTCCTGTGAGGATAAGAACTGCATCTAATTGTGCCGTTTCTTCTTTTAGTATGAATTCTAAATTATAATTCACCTTCTTTTCGAGTTTAATTTCTATAGTTTCATAACCTATAAAAGATATGATTAATGTGCTCCAAGTTTCATCAGACTCTAAATAAAACCTGCCATTTTCGTTGGTAATTATACCAATCGAAGACCCTTTAAAAATAACATTGGCAAACGCCACAGGGTCATTATTTTCGTCGAAAATATGACCACTAACTTTTGTTTGCGAAATAGCATTAAAACTACAAATAAAGGTAATTAAATAAAGGAGCTTTTTCAATATGATTTTTTTAAAAATAAAACTTCATCAACAATAGTGCTAATGAAGTTTATATAACGCAAAGATTTCTTTTTTATTTAAACACTCAAAGCTGATAGCTTTAAGCATACATTACTTTTTTCACAGCTTTAATAACATCGTCGCTATTTGGCAACCATTCTTTAAATAAAACCGGTGAAAAAGGTGCAGGCGTATCTGCAGTATTTATTTTTACAATTGGAGCATCTAAATAATCGAATATTTGAGACTGTACTTGATACGTAATTTCAGTAGATACGTTTCCGAAAGGCCATGCTTCTTCCAAAATTATTAATCTATTGGTTTTTTTAACCGATTCTAAAACGGTATCTATATCTAAAGGACGAACAGTACGCAAATCTATAATCTCACACGAAATACCTTCTTTTTGAAGTACATCTGCTGCTTTATAAGCTTCTTTTATAATCTTTCCGAACGAAACGATTGTTACATCTTTGCCTTCGCGTTTAATATCGGCAACACCTAACGGAATTGTATATTCGCCTTCTGGCACTTCGCCTTTATCACCATACATTTGCTCACTTTCCATAAAAATTACCGGATCGTCGTCTCTAATAGCCGATTTTAACAAACCTTTTGCATCATAAGGATTTGATGGTACAACCACTTTTAGTCCTGGAGTGTTGGCAAACCAACTTTCAAAAGACTGCGAGTGAGTTGCGCCAAGCTGTCCTGCCGAACCCGTAGGACCACGAAATACAATTGGGCATTTAAATTGCCCACCAGACATTTGCCTGATTTTAGCTGCATTATTAATAATTTGATCCATTCCTACCAAACAGAAATTAAAGGTCATATATTCTACAATTGGCCTGTTACCTGTCATTGTAGAACCAATAGCAATTCCTGCAAATCCAGTTTCCGAAATTGGTGTATCAATAACACGTTTTGCGCCAAACTCTTCTAACATTCCTTTGGAAGCCTTATAAGCACCATTGTATTCTGCCACTTCTTCTCCCATTAAATAAATGCTTTCGTCTCTACGCATTTCTTCGCTCATCGCTTCACAAATGGCTTCTCTAAACTGAATTGTCTTCATAAATATTTTTATAATGCAATGGCAAAAATAGTAATAATTGCTTTATAATGTGTTAATCTTGTTTGTAAAAAATTTATTATGCGTGCATAGGAAATTGTTATAAATTTAACTATCTTCGTACTCTCGAAAAAAATACTTTTAAAACAATATTTTATATGAAAATATTAGTGTGTATAAGTCACGTTCCTGACACTACTTCTAAAATTAATTTTACTGATAACGATACTAAATTCGATACTAATGGTGTACAATTTGTTATTAATCCTAACGATGAATTTGGATTAACACGTGCCATGTGGTTTAAAGAAAAACAAGGAGCTTCTCTACATGTTGTAAATGTGGGTGGCATAGAAACTGAGTCCACACTTCGCAAAGCCCTGGCAATTGGTGCAGATGAAGCTATACGAGTCAACTCAGTTGCTATCGATGGATATTTTGTTGCAAAACAATTGGCCAATGTGGTAAAGGAAGGCAGCTATGATTTAATAATTTGTGGGCGTGAATCAATCGATTTTAACGGAGAAATGGTACCCGGAATGCTAGCTAAACTTACAGGATCAAGTTTTGTAAACAACTGCATAGGATTAGAAATTGATGGCGGTAAAGTAACTGCTATTCGTGAAATTGATGGTGGTAAAGAAATTCTAAAAACCAA
>JADFSQ010000386.1 GCA_022560715.1 Bacteroidota bacterium | reverse complement strand
AATAAAAACTGTGCCAATTTCCGCATCAGAATCTCCTTTGGTTGGACCAGCATTTCCTGTTACTGCAATTGCAAAATCGGTTTTAAATAATTGCTGAACAGCTTTTACCATAGCTTCGGCTACTTCTGTGCTTACAACAGAATATTTTTTAATGAGTTCTTCTGAAATATTTAAAACATCTGTTTTAGCTTCTGTAGCATAACTTACTATTCCACCTTTAAAATATGCTGATGCTCCAGCGTTTGCTGTTATTTTTTTAGCTATCATTCCTCCTGTACAGCTTTCGGCAACAGAAATAGTTTTATTTAGTTCAACTAATCGCTTTCCAATTTTCTTTTCTATCGATGTTTCTTCATCTTCGAAACCAACAAAAATATCTTTAATTAAAGGCATTACTAATGCTATTTGTTTTTCGACTTCTTTTGTAATCTTTTCTTCATTTTTTCCTTTTGCTGAAAGTCGTAACCTAACTTTTCCAAGACCAGGCAAATAGGCAAGTTTTATATAATTTGGTAAATTATCTTCCCAGTCTTCTATTCTTGCTGACAACATACTTTCACCCAATCCATAAGTTAAAAGTGTTTTGTGTAAAATGAAAGGAAGTTCAAATTGTTTTTGTAACCTTGGTAAAACTTCATTTTGTATTAAGGCTTTCATTTCTAAAGGAACACCTGGAAGCGAAATAAAAATTTTATTTTGATGTTCTATCCACATTCCTGGTGCTGAACCAAATCGATTCATTAAGGCTAAAGATTTGGACGGAATAAGTGCCTGATCTATATTAACTTGTGTTAAAGGTTGCTTAACGTATTCTTGCCAAAGTGCTTCAATATTTTTCAAAACAGCTTCGTCTTGTACTAAAGTGTCTTTAAAATATTCGGCTAGCGTGTGCTTGGTAATATCGTCTTTTGTAGGTCCTAATCCACCTGTAATAATTATAATATCGGCGTTTTCTTGAGCTTCTTTAAGAGATTTTAAAATGTGTTGCTTATCATCCTGAACTGAAGTTATTTGATATACAGAAACACCAATTTTATTAAGTTCTTTGGCTATAAAAGCAGAATTGGTATCTACGACTTGACCAATAAGAATCTCGTCGCCAATGGTAATTATTTCTGCTTGCATTATAGGTTAAAATCTGCCTTAATTTCTTCGACTGCATTTTCAACAGCTTTTAAAACGATATCTAATTTTTCGGAAACATCTTTATCTTTTTGTTCAAATTTTCCCCAATCTTGTACTTCTACTAAATCTTCAAGCACACCTAACTCAAAAAGATCTATAGTAGGCTTCATTTTATGTGCAGATTGATACGTCGCGAGATAATCTTTAGCAATAACAGCAGTTTGTAGAAGTTGAGCATCTGCCGGCACTTCTTCTAAAAATGCTTCTGCTAATGCTACAACAAATTCCTCATCATCACCTGCTAATTCTCTTACTCTATGTAATTTATAATGCTGTTCCATTTGCTTTATTTTACAACTATCGAAAATAGCTCCTGATTTTCGATATATCCTTTTAATTTATCATTAGCAACTACTTTGCCTACTCCAGCCGGAGTTCCGGTAAAGATAATATCTCCAATCTTTAAAGTGAAATATTTTGAAACATATTCGATTAACTCGTCCATTTTCCAAAGCATTAGATTAGTATTTCCTTGCTGAACAATGGTTTCATTTTTATATAAACTGAAGTTAATATCGTCTAAATTTTTAAAGTTAGTTTTAGAAACCCATTTTCCAATTACTGCAGCACCATCAAAGGCTTTGGCTTTCTCCCAAGGCAAGCCTTTTGCTTTTAACTCGTTTTGTAGATCGCGAGCAGTAAAGTCGATGCCGAGACTAATTTCATCATAATATTTATGCGCAAATTTTTTATCGATGTGTTTTCCTATTCTATTAATTTTTATCAAAATTTCGACTTCGTGATGTACATCGTTTGAAAAATCTGGAATAAAAAACGGTTGTTTCTTCAGCAAAATTGAAGTGTCTGGCTTTAAAAACACCACAGGGTTTTCTGGCTTTTCGTTTTCGAGCTCTTTTATGTGCTCTGTGTAATTACGCCCAATGCAGATTAGTTTCATATTTATTTCTTGTGAAAATAGGAATCTTTTTAGTCAATTAATTGTTTGTTTTTCATTTCTGTAAAGACGAAAATTTGTTAAGTTGCTTTGCCACGAATACACGAATGTTTTTTTATCTTACTAAAGGTGTAAAAAGATTTTTCTTGATTCTTTTTTCTTTATTCTTGGTTCTTTTTTCTTCATTCTAATTTATTATTAAACGCTCTTAATTTAATAGCTGTTAACACCTTTTTAGTATAGAGCGGAAAATCGGCATTTAGCAACCAACCAAAATAACCAGGTTCTTTTTCGAGAACATCTAAAACACGTTTATTTTTATGTTTTCCAAATGAAAAACATTCTTCACCTTCTTTATTAAAAGTAATTAATCCTGCAAAATCTGCATTT
>JADFSQ010000023.1 GCA_022560715.1 Bacteroidota bacterium | reverse complement strand
CATCATCAAAAACAATCGATGCTTTAATGAAACTTGAATTACCAAGTGGCGTTGAGGTAGAAATTAAAGTGTAGTGTCATTCCTGCGAAGGCAGGAATCTCATGAAAAGATTTCCGCTTTCGCGGAAAGCAAACATGTCCTTAACGATTGGTTAAGGAAAAACGGTAAAAATACAATTCAGGGTTGAAACGTATTTTGACCCTAAATTTTTGAAAAACGTTTTTTAAAACGTCTGAATAGTAAAATAATTAATAACAGATTTGAGATTTAATTTAGATAAATTCTAAAATCGTAAATCAAAAATCGTAAATCAATAATTAATATGTCTGGGTTAATAGGAAAAAAAATCGGAATGACCAGCATTTTTGATGAAAACGGGAAGAATATTCCTTGTACAGTAATCAAAGCTGGACCATGCGTTGTTACCCAAGTCAGAACTAAAGAAATTGATGGCTATGAAGCCATTCAATTGGGTTTCGATGACGCGACAGAAAAAAGTGCTACTAAAGCCGACCTTGGTCACGCTAAAAAAGCAGGAACTTCTGTAAAACGCAAAATCGTTGAATTCAAAGGTTTTGATGTGGAGTACAAATTAGGTGACGAAATTACTGTGGAGCACTTCACAGAAGGTGAGTTTGTAGATGTTGCTGGAACATCAAAAGGAAAAGGATTTCAAGGTGTTGTAAAACGTCATGGTTTTGCTGGAGTTGGTCAAGCTACTCACGGTCAGCATAACCGTTTAAGAGCACCAGGTTCTATTGGAGCCGCTTCATATCCTGCAAGAGTATTTAAAGGAATGCGAATGGCAGGAAGAATGGGAGGCGTAACAGTAAAAGTTCAAAATTTAAGAGTTTTAAAAGTAGTTCCTGAAAAGAATCTACTGGTGGTTAAAGGGTGTATTCCTGGACCAAAAAACGCTTATGTAATTATTAGAAAATAATGAAAATAGCAGTTTTAGATATTAACGGAAAAGACACAGGAAGAAAGGTGAACCTTTCTGCAGCTGTGTATGCTATTGAGCCAAATAACCATGCTGTTTACCTCGATGTTAAGCAATATCTTGCTAATCAACGTCAAGGAACACATAAGGCAAAAGAAAGAGCAGATATTGTTGGAAGTACACGTAAGATTAAAAAACAAAAAGGTACTGGTACTGCAAGAGCAGGGAGTATAAAGTCTGGTATATTTAGAGGTGGTGGACGTATTTTTGGTCCAAGACCAAGAGATTATAGATTCAAATTAAATAAAAATCTTAAACGTTTAGCACGAAAATCTGCATTAAGTATTAAGGCAAGTGAAAAGGCGATAACTGTATTAGAAGACTTTAATTTTGAAACTCCAAAAACCAAAGAATTTACAGCTATTTTAAAGGCTTTGGGACTTGAGAATAAAAAATCTTTGTTTGTGTTGGGCGACTTAAATAATAATGTATATTTGTCGTCACGCAATTTAAAAAGGTCTGAAGTTGTATTGAATTCAGAATTAAGTACTTACAAGATTTTAAATGCAAATCAAGTAGTGCTTATGGAAAGCTCTTTAGAAGAAATTGAATTGAACTTAAGTAAATAAGAAACAATGAATATCTTAATTAAACCAATAATCACTGAGAAAGCAACTAACGATAGCGAATTAAATAATCGTTACACTTTTTCTGTGAATACAAAGGCGAACAAGATAGAAATTAAAAAAGCAGTTGAAGCTGCTTATGGTGTTTCTGTTGAAAAAGTTCGTACTATAAATGTCCGTCCAGATCGAAAAACCCGTCATACAAAAACGGGAATTCAAAATGGTAAAACAAATGCTGTTAAAAAAGCAATTGTACAACTGGCGGAAGGTGAAACGATTGATTTATACGCTAACATGTAATTAGACAAAAAATGTCAGTAAGAAAATTAAAACCAATCACACCAGGACAGCGATTTAGAGTAGTAAATGGGTTTGACGCCATTACTACTGATAAGCCGGAGAAGAGTTTACTCGCTCCGAAAAAACGTTCAGGTGGTAGAAACAGTCAAGGAAAAATGACCATGCGCTATATAGGTGGAGGTCATAAAAAGAGGTATCGTATTATAGATTTTAAACGCAACAAAACTGGTATTCCAGCAGAAGTTAAATCTATTGAATACGATCCAAACCGTACAGCGTTTATCGCGTTGTTGAATTATCAGGATGGTGAGAAAAGATATATGATTGCTCAAAGTGGACTTCAAGTTGGGCAAACAGTTGTATCAGGCGAAAAAATAGCTCCAGAAATTGGAAATGCTATGCCTTTAAGCCAAATTCCATTAGGTACCGTTATTTCTTGTATCGAATTACATCCAGGTCAAGGTGCTGTTATGGCTCGTAGTGCTGGAGCTTTTGCACAGTTAATGGCAAGAGATGGTAAATTTGCTACTATTAAATTACCTTCTGGAGAAACACGATTGATTCTTATAAACTGTTTGGCAACTATTGGAGTTGTTTCAAATTCCGACCATCAGTTATTGGTATCTGGTAAAGCAGGTAGAAGCAGATGGTTAGGAAGACGTCCACGTACAAGACCAGTGGCTATGAATCCTGTCGATCATCCAATGGGTGGTGGAGAAGGGAAAGCTTCAGGTGGTCATCCACGTTCTAGAAAAGGTATTCCTGCTAAAGGATATAGAACCCGTTCTAAAACAAAAGCGAGTAATAAATATATTATAGAACGTAGAAATAAATAAATAGTTATGGCAAGATCATTAAAAAAAGGACCTTACGTTCATTATAAATTAGAAAGAAAAGTATTAGCAAATACTGAGGCTAAAAAGAAAACTGTAATTAAAACTTGGTCTAGAGCAAGTATGATTACTCCAGACTTTGTTGGTCAAACAATTGCTGTACATAATGGTCGACAATTTGTGCCAGTTTATATTACTGAAAACATGGTAGGTCATAAATTAGGAGAATTTTCGCCAACACGATCTTTTAGAGGTCATGCAGGTGCAAAAAATAAAGGTAAAAGATAAGAGCTATGGGAAGTCGTAAAAAACAAATGGCAGACGCTATTAAGGCAGAAAAGAAGCAAATCGCTTTTGCGAAACTTAATAACTGTCCTACGTCACCAAGAAAAATGCGTTTAGTAGCCGATTTGGTAAGAGGCGAAAAAGTAGAAAGAGCACTTAATATTTTAAGGTTTAGTCCAAAAGAAGCATCACGACGTTTAGAAACATTGCTAATGTCGGCTGTTGCAAACTGGCAAGCTAAAAATGAAGAAGCTGATGTTGAAGATGCCGATTTATTTGTAAAAGAAATTAGAGTTGATTGTGGAACAATGTTAAAAAGATTACGCCCAGCACCACAAGGGCGAGCTCATAGAATTAGAAAAAGATCTAACCACGTAACACTCGTGCTTGGAGCTAACAATAACACACAAAGCAATTAATAAATGGGACAAAAGACAAATCCGATTGGAAATCGTTTAGGAATTATCAGAGGATGGGAATCTAACTGGTATGGAGGAAACGATTATGGAGATAAACTGGCTGAAGATCATAAAATCAGAAAGTATATTTTCGCTCGTTTATCAAAAGCCAGTGTATCGAGAGTAATCATCGAAAGAACCCTTAAACTTGTAACCGTTACTATCACAACAGCACGTCCTGGAATTATTATTGGTAAAGGTGGTCAAGAGGTAGACAAGTTAAAAGAAGAGCTTAAAAAGATTACAGGTAAAGAAGTTCAAATAAACATCTTTGAAATTAAAAGACCAGAACTGGATTCGTATCTCGTAGCATCAAGTGTAGCACGTCAAATTGAAAATCGTATTTCATACAAGCGTGCAATTAAAATGGCAATTACTGCTTCAATGCGAATGAATGCTGAAGGTATTAAAATTCAAATTAGTGGACGATTAAATGGTGCAGAAATGGCACGTAGTGAACACTTCAAAGACGGAAGAATTCCTTTATCAACATTTAGAGCCGACATTGACTATGCTTTAGTAGAAGCCAATACAACCTATGGTAAATTGGGTATTAAAGTTTGGATTATGAAAGGTGAAGTATATGGTAAAAGAGAACTTTCTCCGCTTATTGGTTTATCTAAAAAGCAAGGAAAAGGTGGACGAGGCGGTAATAATAAAAATCGTCGTAGAAAGTAATTTTTTAAATTTAAAGAAAAATGTTACAACCAAAAAGAACGAAATTTCGTAAACAACAGAAAGGAAGAATGAAAGGTAACTCTGGAAGAGGAAACCGACTAGCTTACGGAATGTTTGGTATAAAATCATTAGACTCAAAGTTTGTTACTTCTCGTCAAATTGAAGCCGCTCGTATTGCCGCGACACGTTACATGAAAAGAGAAGGACAATTATGGATTAAAATATTTCCGGACAAGCCTATTACAAAGAAACCTCTCGAAGTACGTATGGGAAAAGGAAAAGGTTCTGTGGAATATTACGTAGCTGTAGTTAAACCAGGAAGATTATTATTCGAAGTTGGAGGTGTGTCTTTAGAAATTGCAAAAGAAGCATTACGTCTCGCTGCACAAAAGCTTCCGGTAAGAACGAAGTTTATAATTGCTAGAGATTTTGAAGCTTAATTTATTGATATTATGAAACGAGCATGCTAAAAAGTTTATCACTCAAGGAAATGACTAATAGCGAACAGCATGTGTTCAGCTAAAAAACATAATTTAAACACATGAAACAATCAGAAGTTAAAGAACTATCCATAACCGAGTTACAAGAAAAACTTGGTGAGACTAAAAAGAGTTATGCCGACCTTAAAATGTCGCATGCAATCTCACCTCTGGAAAACCCAATTCAGTTACAAGGTATTAGACGTACTATAGCTAGAATTGCAACAGAGTTAACTAATAGAGAAATACAAGAATAGTATTCTGCTGAAAGATGGAAAAAAGAAATTTAAGAAAAGAACGTATAGGAATTGTTACCAGTAACAAAATGCAGAAATCAATTGTGGTTGCTGAAGTTAAAAAAGTAAAACATCCTATGTATGGTAAGTTCGTGTTAAAAACAAAAAAATATGTTGCACACGACGAAAAAAACGACTGTAATATTGGAGATACTGTAAAGATCATGGAAACACGACCTATAAGTAAATCTAAATGTTGGAGATTAGTAGAAGTAATTGAAAGAGCTAAATAATTATGGTACAACAAGAATCAAGATTAATAGTAGCTGATAACACTGGAGCGAAAGAGGTTTTAACTATTCGTGTTTTGGGTGGTACAAAAAGAAGGTATGCTTCTTTAGGCGATAAAATTGTAGTTACTGTAAAAGAAGCTACCCCTAATAGTGGTGTTAAAAAAGGATCGATTGCAACAGCAGTTGTAATCCGCACAAAAAAAGAAGTTCGACGACCAGATGGTTCATATATAAGATTTGATGACAATGCTTGTGTGCTGTTAAATCCAACTGGAGAAATGCAAGGTACACGTGTATTTGGGCCTGTAGCTAGAGAACTTCGTGATAAACAATTCATGAAAATTGTATCATTAGCACCAGAGGTGCTTTAATACAGATTTAAGAAGATGAAACGAGCATGTTAAAAATTTTCACAAATAAGAGAATGATTAATGGCGAACAGCATGTGACCGTTAAAAAACAATAAATATAACACATGAAAAAGCTTAAAATAAAATCGGGAGATACAGTAAGAGTTATAACTGGAGACCATAAAGGAGAAGAAGGTAAAATTCTTAAAATTTCAAAAGATAAAAATAAGGCGATTGTAGAAGGTGTTAATATGGTGAAAAAACATATGAAACCTGACGCAAAAAATCCTCAAGGAGGAATCGTTGAAAAAGAAGCAGCTATTCGAATTTCTAACTTATCATTGTTTACTTCAAATGGAGAAACAACACGAGTTGGATATAGAATGGAAGGCGATAAAAAAGTAAGATTTGCTAAAAAATCTAATGAAGTAATATAGTTATGGCATATATTTCAAGGTTAAAACAAGAGTACAAGAACAAGATAGTTTCTACTCTTACAGAAGAGTTCGGATATAAAAATATAATGCAAGTGCCTAAACTTAAAAAGATAGTATTATCCAGAGGAGTTGGCGATGCAGTAGCAGATAAAAAGTTAATTGACTATGCCGTTGATGAAATGACAAAAATATCTGGGCAAAAAGCTATTGTTACTATATCTAAAAAAGATGTAGCATCTTTTAAATTACGTAAAGGAATGCCAATTGGAGCAAAGGTTACGTTAAGAGGAGAGCAAATGTATGAGTTTTTAGACCGTTTTGTAACCGCTGCATTACCACGAGTAAGAGATTTTAGAGGTATTAGAGCTACCGGATTTGATGGAAGAGGTAATTACAGTTTAGGAATTACCGAACAAATTATTTTTCCGGAGATTAATATAGATAAGGTAAACAAAATAGCTGGAATGGATATTACATTTGTCACTTCGGCAGAAACAGATAAAGAAGCAAAATCATTACTAACGGAATTAGGCTTGCCTTTTAAAAAAAATTAAGATATGGCTAAAGAATCAATGAAAGCCCGTGAGGTAAAAAGAGCTAAAACAGTAGCAAAATATGCGGCTAAACGTAAAGCTTTAAAAGAAGCTGGAGATTACCAAGGATTACAAAAGCTGCCAAAAAACGCTTCACCAGTTCGTATGCACAATAGATGCAAATTAACAGGAAGACCAAAAGGCTATATGCGTACTTTTGGATTGTCTCGTGTTATGTTTCGCGAAATGGCTAATAAAGGATTAATTCCTGGAGTAAGAAAAGCAAGTTGGTAAAATTATAAATTGATTTCAGGTTTAGCGATAGATTAAAAACCAAAATCGCAAATTAATACATATGAATACAGATCCAATAGCGGATTATTTAACAAGAATTAGAAACGCAATGAGTGCTGGACACAGAGTTGTAGAAATCCCTGCTTCTAATCTTAAGAAAGAAATCACAAAAATATTATTTGACCAAGGATATATTTTAAGTTACAAGTTCGATGATTCTTCAGTACAAGGAACGATTAAAATCGCTTTAAAATACACGAAAGACACCAAAGAACCTGTAATTAAAAAACTCCAAAGGATAAGTAAACCAGGTTTACGTAAATATTCGAATTCTACCGAACTTCCTCGTATTCTAAATGGTCTTGGAATTGCTATTATCTCTACTTCTCATGGAGTAATGACAGGTAAACAAGCCAAAAAAGAAAATGTTGGAGGAGAAGTTTTATGTTACGTTTACTAATTAAAGACCATTAAAGAAATGTCAAGAATAGGTAATAACCCAGTAGCAATTCCAGAAGGAGTTACAGTTGATGTAAACAATAACATTGTTACAGTAAAAGGAAAATTAGGAGAATTATCTCAAGATTATTCGGCTGTAACTGTTAAAGTTGAAGATGGTAATATAATAGTACAACGTTCTACTGAAATTAAAGAACATAAAGCTAAACACGGTCTATACAGATCCCTGTTTAGTAATATGGTAGAAGGGGTTTCTAAAGGATATACCAAAGAATTAGAACTCGTAGGTGTAGGATATAGAGCAAGCAATCAAGGACAAAGACTTGACTTGGCTTTAGGTTTTTCTCATAGTATTGTTTTAAACATAGCTTCGGAAGTTAAGATTGAAACAATTTCAGAAAAAGGAAAAAATCCTATTATAAAATTAACATCTCACGATAAACAACTTGTAGGACAGGTAGCGGCAAAGATTCGTTCATTTCGCAGACCTGAACCTTACAAAGGAAAAGGAATTAAGTTTGTTGGTGAACAATTAAGAAGAAAAGCAGGTAAAACTGCATAAAAATTTACGAATTAAGATTTTAGATGTACGTAATAGTAAATCAAAAGTCAAAAACCGTAAATCAAAAATAGTAAGTATAAAGATGGCATTAACAAAGACACAAAGAAGACAAAGAATAAAAAACAGAATACGTAAAATAGTTTCAGGTACTGAAATGCAACCAAGACTATCTGTTTTTAGAAGTAATAAAGAAATTTATGCTCAAATTGTCGATGATGTAACTGGTAAAACTATTAGTGCAGCATCTTCAAGAGATAAAGATATTAGTTCTGTTAAAGGAACAAAAGTAGATATTGCCACTTTGGTAGGTAAATCTATTGGCGAAAAAGCTGTAAAGGCAGGAGTAGAGAAAATTGCTTTTGATAGAGGTGGATATCTATATCATGGTAGAGTAAAATCATTAGCTGACGCAGCTAGAGAAGCAGGACTTAAATTCTAATAAAATTATGTATCATAAATACAAAAGCGCAGAATTAGTAAAACCAAGTGGATTCGATCTTAAAGATCGTTTGGTTAGTGTACAAAGAGTTACTAAAGTAACAAAAGGTGGTAGGGCATTTGGTTTTTCAGCAATTGTTGTAGTTGGTAATGAAGCAGGAGTTGTTGGTCAAGGTTTAGGAAAATCTAAAGATGTAGCAAGTGCTATTGCAAAAGCAATTGAAGACGCCAAGAAAAATTTAGTTCGTATTCCTATTGTTAAAGGAACATTGCCTCATGCACAAAAAGGTAAATATGGTGGAGCGAGAATTAATATTATTCCTGCGGCTCCTGGTACAGGAGTTATTGCTGGAGGAGCTGTAAGAACAGTTTTAGAAGCAGTTGGTGTACATGATGTATTATCAAAATCTCAAGGTTCTTCTAATCCTCATAATGTTGTAAAAGCAACTTTTGATGCCTTATTACAATTAAGAGACGCTAGAAAAATAGCTAAAGAAAGAGGAATTTCTCTCGAAAAAGTTTTTAACGGATAATTAAGGATAAGATGGCTAAAATTAAAGTAACAAAACGAAAAAGTGCAATTAATCGTCCATTAAGACAGAAAAGAACTCTTGAAGCTCTTGGCTTAAGAAAGATTGGACAAACAGTAGAACATGATGCCACGCCAAATATTCTTGGTATGGTTAATAAAGTTAAACATTTAGTTTCTGTAGAAGAAGCTTAAAAATAAAACTGGAAAATGGATTTAAGTAATTTAAAACCTGCTAAAGGATCAATTAATACTGGTAAACGATTAGGTAGAGGACAAGGTTCCGGTAAAGGTGGTACTTCTACAAGAGGACATAAAGGAGCAAAATCTAGATCAGGTTATTCCAGAAAACTAGGTTTTGAAGGTGGGCAAATGCCACTTCAAAGACGTGTGCCTAAATTTGGTTTTACTAACATTAACCGTAAAGAATACCAAGGTATTAATTTAGATACTTTACAAGAAATGGTTGATGCTAAAAAAATAAAAGGTAAAATAGATTTAGATACAATGATTGCTTTTCGTTTAGCTGGTAAAAATGAACTGGTTAAAATATTAGGAAGAGGAGAATTAAAAGCGAAATTAAAAGTAACTGCTCATAAATTTACTGCTTCAGCAAAAGCTGCTATTGAAGCTGCAGGAGGAGAAGCTGTAACATTATAACAGTCTTATAGAAAATGAAATTTATAGAATCCATAAAAAATGTTTGGAAAATAACAGAGCTTAAAGACAGAATCATTCTTACTTTAGGAATGCTTTTAGTTTACCGCTTTGGAGCACAAGTTGTATTGCCAGGTATAGATGCTAGTAAATTAGGTGGTATAGCAGCAGCCACAGATAGTGGTCTTCTGGGATTACTTAACGCCTTTACAGGAGGAGCATTTGCTAACGCTTCTGTCTTTGCATTGGGTATTATGCCTTACATTTCTGCATCCATTGTAGTTCAGTTAATGGGAATTGCAATTCCGTATTTACAAAAACTACAAAAGGAAGGTGCTAGTGGGCAAAAGAAAATAACGCAAATAACACGATGGTTAACCATTGCAATTTGTATGGTACAAGCACCAGGTTATTTGGTGAGTTTACCAGCTTTAGGAATTCCACAAGAAGCATTTTTATTAGGACAAGGAGGAGTTTTCTATTTTTCTTCAATTATCATCTTGGTAACAGGAACAATTTTTGCGATGTGGCTGGGCGAAAAAATTACTGACAAAGGTATTGGAAATGGTATTTCAATATTAATTATGGTAGGTATCGTTGCAAGACTTCCTCTTTCTTTTGTTCAGGAATACGTTTCAAGAGTTACTGAATCTAATGGAGGATTAATAATGATTTTAATAGAACTTGTAATTTGGTTAGTCATTATTTTAGCATCTATTATGTTAGTATTGGCTGTAAGAAAGATTAAGGTTCAGTATGCCAGACGTACAGCTTCCGGAGGTTATGAAAAAAATATATTTGGCTCCAGACAATACATACCTTTAAAATTAAATGCATCAGGAGTAATGCCAATTATCTTTGCCCAAGCCATTATGTTTGTGCCAAGTTTAATAGGAGGATCTGGATTTTTAAAAGATACAGCTACTGGTAAAAAAAATGATGAGATTGATTTAAAATTTAAGGTTGGCGATAGGGTAAAAATTAGACTGTTTAATGATAAAAGCATATCTGACCCGTTCCAACACCCAATTCATTTTCATGGTCAAAGATTTTTAGTCCTTGAAAAAAATGGTATTAAATCAGAAAATTTAGCTTGGAAAGATACAGTCCTAGTTCCAATTGGTTCATATGTTGATATATTATTAGATGTAACAAATCCCGGGGAATGGATGGCGCACTGTCATATTGCAGAACATCTAACATCAGGAATGAAGTTTAATTTTATTGTAACTGAGAGTTAAATTTTTGGATATAAAAAGTCGTCAAGTAGGCGATTTTTTTATGGTATACTTTGCATGTATGAAAAAGAGTGGATTTACCATGATTGAGCTTCTGGTAGTGATTGGCATTATTGGAATTATTGCTAGCATAGTCATTGTCGCTACTAGTTCAGCCAGAATTAAGGCAAGAGATGCAAAACGAAAATTTGAAATTTCCCAAATTGGTAAATTTCTTACTCTTTCTTGTTATTTACCATACGCTGGTGGTGGTGAGTATGATTTTTTGGAAATTATAGACGAAGTCAAAATAAAGTTTCCTCAAGCGGGCAAAGCCATATCAGTCAATCCAAAAGATCCAAAAACTGGAACAGACACCGAATCGTTTTACCGATATATTGTTACTGCTGATGGAAGTAAGTGCGCCCTTTATGCTAATTTAGAAAACGAAAATGAAGAAGTAACATTGCAAAGTTTAACTGAGCCCACGGCTGGTGGTGGTTCGGGCGTTCTTGAAGCCTCTAGTACTGGCTGGAACGGGTCAACCAAATATTTTCAGGCATCAAATTAGTAATTTACTTATACTTTTTTATGAAAAAAATAAGTTGCAAAGGGTTAAAAGGTGCCTGTGATACTGTCATAACTGGTGAAACCGCTGAGGAAATGGGTGAAAATTCTAAAAAAACATGTCATGGAATCGGTACAAGCTGGTGATCAAGCTCATAAAGAGGCTGTTGACAGAATGATGCAAATGAGCAAAGAAGATCAAGGAAAATGGTATCAAGATTTTAAGAATAAATTTGATATCCTAGAAGACGTTTAATAGTCAGAAACAATTCGAGCAGAGAAAATCTCCAGTTTGCCCGGAGTTTTTTTATAGT
>JADFSQ010000385.1 GCA_022560715.1 Bacteroidota bacterium | reverse complement strand
ATTATAACTAATTGACAACGTATTGGTTATAACTCGTAAAATTCGATGATTCATGTTTTTTACTTTTTTTTAAGCAAAAGATTTAATTTATAAATTGCTGTAGTTTAAAATTGTGTTTATAAAAAATAACTTAACCACTAAGTTCACTAAGAATTCACAAAGAACACTAAGCAAAATATAAAAAATTCATTGTGAACTTTGTGTAAACCTTTGTGTTCATTGTGGTTAAAAAAACAACACTAAATTAAACTATAGGTTAAGTTCAATTAGTAAATGCAACTTTTAGGAGTGTTTTTTTTATTCAGACAACAATTATAGATTATTACTAATTGCTTTTGCTATTGCCTGAAACTCTTCTTTAGTAAAAGTAGCTTTTGTAGTAAATCTGGCATCTTCCATTGTGTGTAACGGAATAAGATGCACATGTGCATGAGGAACTTCTAACCCAATTACAGAAACACCAACACGCTTACACGGAATTGTTTTCTCGATGGCAATTGCTACCGTTCTTGAAAATGACATCAATCCATTATAAGTCGTTTCATCTAAATCAAAAATTTTATCGACTTCCATTTTTGGGATACAAAGCGTATGACCTTTAGTATTAGGATTTACGTCTAAAAAAGCCAAAAATTCGTCAGTCTCTGCTATTTTGTAACAAGGTATTTCGCCATTAACTATTTTAGTGAAAATTGAAGCCATTGTTCAGTGTGTTTTTTATTCTAATATTCGGTTTTTTAAATTCATTCTTTCGTGTAAAATTCTCGTAATCTCAACTTCACTTTCCTCAATTTTTCTATAGAAAATAATATGTCGGTTGGTTCTTAATCCGAGTAAATTTGGAGTAACTCCGTCATAGTTTTTTCCTAATTTGGAATTGTTTGCTATTTCTTCACAATTTGCAATTAACACTTCATAATAATTATCGGCTAGTTGCTCTGACCATTGCTCAAAAGTATAATTCCAAATTTTGGCTAAATCTTCAATTGCTTTGTTAGTCAAATTGTATTTAGCCATTCAAACGTTTTTTTGCTTTTAATGATTCAAGATGTTTCTTAGGGTCAAAATCGTATGCAATTCCGCTGTCAATTCCTTCTTGAATAGCGTTTCTTAATACAATAACTTTACTTTCTTCTTCTTCCAAAAGTCGTAAACCAGCACGAATGACTTCACTAACATTTTTAAATCTTCCCTGAGTAATACGATTTTGAACGAATTGGTCAAAATAATTTCCTAACGATATTGAAGTGTTCTTCATTTTAGTATAATTTATCTCAAATGTACCAATAATTGGTAAGTTTGCCAAATTTTCAAGTTGTACCCAACTATTGATTAGTACAATACTTATAAAAAAATGTGAAAATTAAAAGATTCCTGCCTTCACAGTAATACTATAATAAAAAAAGCAAGTTCACTATAAAACTCTTGAATTAGTTGAGTTTAGTATTCTAAATAATGTTTTGAATGTTTACTCGGACACCACTTTTTTGTAAATAAAAAAAGATTCCTGCCTTAACGGAACTACAAAAAAATAATTTTTATCTTGAGATTTCTAAAATATCGAATTTTATAATCCCGTTTGGCACTTCTATGTCTGCAACATCGCCAACCGATTTGCCAAGTAACCCTTTACCAATTGGAGAGTTAACCGAAATTTTTCCTGAAGCTAAATCGGCTTCACCATCAGCAACCAAAGTATAGGTCATTACCATACCATTGGTTTGGTTTTTTATTTTAACTATTGATAATACTAATACTTTTGAGGCATCTAATTGCGACTCATCAATTACTCGTGCGCCAGCCAAAGCATCTTCAAGTTTAGAAATTTTCATCTCTAACATTCCTTGTGCTTCTTTTGCTGCATCATATTCGGCATTCTCGCTTAAATCTCCTTTATCTCTGGCTTCTGCTATTGCACGAGAAGCACGTACACGCTCAACATCTTTCAATTGCTTTAGTTCGGCTCTTAACTTTTTTAATCCTTCTTCAGTATAATAAGATACTTTACTCATAACTTCATCGTTTACTTCTAATGTAAAAGATTCCGAAGCAAGCTTCGAGACCTTAAACCTGAGATTCCGCTAAAAAAGCGGAATTAGTTCAACTATTTATTTTGAATGCATTGCTACACAACTTTTCAAAACAAAGTTCACTAACAAAAAAATCCCGTTCGCACGAGATTGTACGGCAAATATACAAAATATTTAGTTCAAACTGTATTTTATTGTAAATTGTAATCGAAATTATTTCTATGAAAAACATTTTTTTAATCGCTCTAACTTGCTTTGTTCTAATTGCTTGCAGCAAAAATGATGTCAGCAATGAGAACTGTAAATTCCTACTTAAAATTTGTGTAAATACAAGCTTAAATTTAAATTTACCACAATACATTCAGTTGCAATTTATAAGAAATTCAATTTATATACCTAATGTTGGTAATAAAGGCATCATTATAACTAATTCCGGAATAGG
>JADFSQ010000384.1 GCA_022560715.1 Bacteroidota bacterium | reverse complement strand
AGTCCGTTTTAATTTTCTTTTTCTGTTTTTTCAAGTTTTTTTAATCTTGCTTTCTTTTTTGCTTCTATTAATTTTTTAGGAATATTTCTCGCCGCTTTATTTTCTTTTTTTGAATTTTCAGGTTCTTTATTTGATGCTTTTACACGTTTAATTAAAGCCTCGTCAAAAAAATCTTCTTGCGGTACATAATCTTTTAATCCTTTAATTATAGGAAGGTTTAAAGGTGGATCGTCTTTAAATAAATCTTCAACACTTAACGGTCGCTCTTCTTCACGCCAATCGAAACCACGAAGAATACGATCGTTTTTAGGAAACTGTTCTTCAGGATACATCGCACCATCAATTCGATTGATTTTTCTAATTTCATCCATTGTACTATTGCTAATCAAAATTTTAATTTTACCAGATTTAGATTTGTCAATACCTACTAATTCATCATTTTCATTTCTTGAATAATAGATGGATTCGGCATTTTTAATAATATCAATCGTGTATAATTCATTATCTTTAAATAAGCCAAATAATTTTTGCCCTTTTATTTGATTGAAGCCATCTCCAAGCGTGTCTTTGCTAATTATAAAAGCATTGTTAAATACTTTTAATGAATCTAATTTTTCGGTTTCCGGATTAGAAATTAAATGTATTGTATCTCCGGTTATTTGATTATCAATATGCCAAAGAATTGGGTTGCGATTTGTTGTAAAAGCAGTATTGGAAGAAAACCGATTTAAATTTATAAGTTGTGTAAGTCCGGTTTTATGGTCAACATGAATAGAGTCTGCTTTTCCACTTAAATCTGATTTGTAAATTTTAGCGTTATAAAATGCTTTTGTAATACGATGATCTTCTGGACCAGTAACGCGAATGGTATCGCTATGTATGTAAATAGAATCGTTTTCTTGAACGCTAATAGCCAAAGCACGTTTGGTAATAAAAACGGAATCTTTTTCACGAAACACTTCAGCATAATGCCCTTTTACCACAAAGTTATTTATAGTGTCTGTAACTTTTATGTTGTTGGTTGCAGAAGCAAAACTTCGGTTTCTGTCAAAATAGATACTATCGCCTTCAACTGTTCGGTTATCATAATCTATCCGTGATTTTTTAACAAAGTAACCTGTGTCATTATTTGTATCGTAAAAACCACGCTCACAATAAATAGTACTTGTTTCGCTTTCAATAGTAGTTGGACCAAATAAATATGCGTGACCAGTTTCAGAATAAAAATCCAATTGATCAGAATTAATAGTATAGTCTTTATCTACCAATTTTACATCTTTTACAAACTGATACTTTTTGGCTTCCATATAGTATCTGCCAATTACACTTGTAATTGTACTTGAATCTCTGACTACTTTCCCATTACTTTTGTAAAATGCTTCTTGTTTTACACGATCAAAAAATAAAGTGTCTGTTGTGATTTCTGAAGAAGGTTCGGTTAATACAACATCTCCACTAGCGAAGGCAAGTTTGGTAATTCCACTATATTCTGCATAATTTGAGGTCATAGTTATGGTATCACCTTGCTTAATTATCACGTTTCCATAAGCTTCTATAAAATCTTCTTTACCATAATAAATAGCTTGGTCGCACCACATAATAATTCCGTCATGAGATATTATAACCTGACTCATATCGTCTCTGGTTAAAATGGTTGCGTCAGGAAATTTGTCTTCGTCTTTATCAAAAAAAGGAGCAGTTTCAATTACTATTTTACGACGTTCTTGAGCATAGGTTATACTTGATAGAATTAATGCAAAAAGGATAAAAATATAAAAGGATTTACGTAGTTCCAACAGTTGAATATTTCTGGTAAAAATAACTATTAAATTATTCTTTTATTGCGAGTTATGATTTATTTAATACTTATTGATATATGGTACTAATTAGTACTTAAAGTGCCTAAAGTAAAAAGTGCCTAAAGTTTTACAGTATTGAGGAAGATTGCAACGATTGCTCCATAATAACTGAAAATACAGCATCCTAACTTAATAAAGTGAAAAGCTAAAAGTTAAAAGTTAAAAATGAATAATTTGGAATATTAAACTTAAATTTAAGCATAAAAGCATCACTTTAGGCACTTTTTACTTTAGGCACTAAATAGTTACGATATAAGATTAAATTACCTAAAAATAGTTTGCTTTCTATCTGGTCCAACAGATACTATTTTAATTGGAATATCTAATTCTTCTTCTAAAAAGGCAATATAATCGTTTAATTCTTTTGGAAACTGTGAGTCGTTTTCCATAGTAGTCAAGTCTTCACTCCAACCTTTAAACTCCTTATAAATAGGTGTTACATTTTCAGCTTCAATATTATACGGCAAATGCGTAATAGTTTCGCCTTTATAGTTATAAGCCGTGCATATTTTTAGTGTTTTAAAACCAGAAAGCACGTCGCCTTTCATCATCATAAGTTGTGTAACTCAATTTATCTGGCAAGCATATCTTAAGGCTACAAGATCTAACCAGCAACAACGACG
>JADFSQ010000383.1 GCA_022560715.1 Bacteroidota bacterium | reverse complement strand
CAAATACCGACTCTGGATACAACCCACGAGTACGACTAATGGTAGAATGCCAAGGTAACTCCTCATCAATATCATAACCTAAAAAATATAGAATATCCATCCGCATACTGCTATGCTGTATCAAATGTCTATCGCTGATGATATTTTCCAGATAGCCCACTAAACACAGCTTAAAGAAAACAACGGGGTCGATGCTCTTTTGTCCACTCTCTCCATAATACTCTTTGGTCAATCGATACAGAAAGTCTAAATCTAAAACCTCTTTTAATCTCCTATAAAAATTCCGCTTGGGTACTCGCTCACTCAACTGAAATTGAGCGAACAGTTTCTCTTGATAATCTTTCTTGCCTTGCATATCTAAAGTTAAGAAATAACAAAGCTCCTTTTAATTTGGAATGTTATCTTTATCAACAAAGTTGTGCAACAGGCACAGTAGCTAAAAACAATTTGATCCTGCTTCTCCAACTCCCAATCTAATGAATTTGTCTAATTGCGAAAGCTACGCTTTCTTTTAGATAAACTATAATTTGAGATACAATGAACCTCAATAGCCAAATTCTCAAATCATAGTTAATCAAATTAATTATCTTTCCATTGTCAAAACATAACTACGTTTAGCAGGTCTTATAGCCAATTAAAAAAATTACATACCAATCGGTATTTATAAATATATTTGTATTACATTTGCTTAAAATTCATAGTAAATGGAAAATACCTCTGAATATATAATTAAGAAAATTGCACCAATTTTTAATAAGCAAGGGTTTATTGGTACAAGTTTATCTGATTTAACAAAGGTTACCAACTTAACAAAAGGGGCTTTGTATTGTAATTTTGCTAATAAAGAAGAATTAGCCTTGAAATCTTTCCAACTTAATATAAAAAAAACAATAACACCATTGTATTCAATTTTACGGAGAGAAAAAAACAGTATTAATAAATTATTAGCTTTAACTAATTATTATCGTACTTATTATGAATTAGCAAAAGAAAGAGGAGGTTGTCCAGTTTTGAATGTTGGCATTGATGCAAAACATAATAATATTGCCTTATATGATGAAGCAAAGAAAGAATCAAATAAATTAGTTTTAGGTTTATCCATGATTATACAAAATGGTATTGATAATAAAGAAATTATAAAAAGTATAGATGCAATTATTTATGCAATGAATATTTATGCAATGATAGAGGGTGCAATTTTTATGTCCTTTATGCAGGAGAATTCAGATTTTCTAAATAATATTCTAAATCATATTGATTTAGAAATAATAAATAAAATGAAAGTTTAAAAAAATTTACATATCCAAATACCGATTGGTATTTAAAAAACAAACAAATGGAAAAAATATTAGAAAGCATAACAAAAATTAGATTTCAAGATTGTGACCCATTTAATCATTTAAACAATTCCAAATACATAGATTATTTTATCAATGCAAGAGAAGACCAAATACTTAAACACTACGATTTGGATATATTTAAACTTATTCAAACTATTGGCAAGAGTTGGTTGGTTACAAGTAATCAAATAGTCTATGTAAAACCTGCAATTATGATGGAAGAAGTAATAATTGAATCACAACTTATCCAACACACTAATAGTTCAATACAAGTAGAAATGAAAATGTGGAATAATGATAAGACAGTTCTAAAATCTATTTTTTGGACAACATTTATCTATTTTGATATTCCAAGTCAGAAAAAAGCAGAACAGTCACAAGAACTCAACAATTTATTTTCAGAAATAGTAATGCAAGTTGAAGTAGTTTCTTTTGAAAAAAGGAGCAGAGAAATAATTCAAAATTTAAAAAAATGAAAACAAAAATTATAGGTAGTTTACATTGGGGAATTCAAAGTAGTGGAAATTTATCATCTTTTGACAAAATTAATTTTGCATTAAAAGTTATATCTATGCGACTTAAAAAAACACCTTATATCCCAATAAACATTGACCCTTACACAATTAAACTTCCAGACAGCAAATTAGTTAAACAAGCAATAGAATATATAGATGACATACACGAAACGTCAATAAAAAACCATTGTTTAAGAGCCTTTGTATTGGGTGAACTCTTTGGGCAAAATGAAAAGTTATATTACGATAAAGAAGTTTTTGCATTATCCGCAATTTTACACGATATTGGCTTAGAGGACGACCATTGCTGCTTACATAAAAACATCAATTGCTTTGCTATAGAAGGAGCAATCGAAGCAGGCTTATATCTCAAATCATTAGATAAAATATCGGATGATAAAATAACTATCATTCAAGACGCAATTTCTTTACATTTAAATATAAAAATTCCAAATTCATTGCCTGAAGCATATTTACTCAACAAAGCATCAGGAACAGATACTATTGGATACTATTCATATCAAATATCCAAAGAAACAATATCGAAAGTAATGGAGCAATATCCAAGACTAGATTTCAATAGCAAAGTACATCAAATGCTAAAAAAACAATGTGAAATTAGACCAAAATCGAGAA
>JADFSQ010000382.1 GCA_022560715.1 Bacteroidota bacterium | reverse complement strand
AACAGTAACAAACTGATTTCCCGGTCCGAAAATTTTATATACTTTAAGAATACTTATTGTTCCAAAAGTTAATCCAGCAATAGCTTGAATACCACCAACTTTAATAATTTTTGTTACACCACAAAGTTGTGCTGTGTACAGAATTTCATCAGCCACTTTTCCTTCTTTATTTGGTGGTGTGCATAATATAATTTCTTTGCAACCTGCAATTTGTGCAGGAATAGCTAGCATTAATACTGTTGAAAATAAAGGTGCTGTTCCTCCTGGTATGTATAATCCAATTTTTTGAATGGCGATTTTTTCTTGCCAGCACAAAACTCCTTTTGTAGTTTCAATTTTTACTGATGCTGTTTGTTGTGCTCTATGAAATTTTTCAATATTAGTTTTAGCAATTTTAATTGCACTTTGGAGTTCTAATGAAACCGATTTTACAGCTTTATCTATCTCTTTAATTGTTACAAAATTGGACTCCAATTCTACACCATCAAAAAGTGATGTATATTTATTAATTGCTACATCACCTTTTCGTTTAACTTCATTGAAAATTTGATTTACTGTAGCTTCTATATCTTTAACTGTTTGTGTTGGTCTTTCCAATAATGCAAGCCAATCTTTTTTATTTGGATTATTTATAATTTTCATATTTATCTTCTATCTTTTTTAGGTTTCGACTGCGCCTGCCTACCGCAGGCAGACTCGACCAATACATTTAGTTTTATTTTAAAAGATGCTGAAATAAATTCAGTATGCTAAAGCACCATCTTTTCTATTGGACAAACTAAAATCCCTTCTGCTCCATTTTGTTTTAACTCATCAATAATTTCCCAGAATTCGTTTTTATTTAATACAGAATGTACCGAACTCCAACCTTCTTTGGCTAATGGTAAAACTGTTGGACTTTTCATGCCTGGAAGGATTTTAATAATATCTTCCAGTTTATCATCCGGAGCATTCAATAATATATATTTTGACTGTCTTCCTTTTAATACCGATTTAATTCTGAATTGTAGTTGGTTTAAGATTTGCTGCGCTTCAACATTAATTAAAGGAGATGAAGCTAAAACAGCTTCGGAACTAAATAAAATTTCTACTTCTTTCAAATTGTTTTTAAAAAGCGTACTTCCGCTTGAAACAATATCGCAAATAGCATCAGCCAAACCTATATTGGGAGCAATTTCTACCGAACCGTTAATAATATGTAAGTCCAATTCTAATCCATTCTTTTCAAAATACTGTCGTACTGTATTTGGATACGAAGTCGCAATACGTTTACCACTTAAATCACTAATTCCTTTGTAAGTTGAAGATTTAGGAATAGCAATAGAAACTCTACATTTTGAAAAGCCTAATTTTTCTACAATTAAAATATCACTTCCTTTTTCGATTAAGACATTCTCACCTATTATAGCAGCATCTACAACACCATCGCGAAGATATTGTGGAATATCGCCATTTCGTAAATAAAAGACTTCCAAAGGAAAGTTTCCAGCTGATGCTTTTAGCTGGTCTTTTCCATTATCGATAGAAATCCCAACATCGTTAAGGATTTTCATCGAATCGTCGTGTAAACGTCCGGATTTTTGAACTGCAATTTTTAATTTACTCATAACATGCCCAAGAAAGTGGGTTTCTTTTATTGTATTTGAGTAAATCTATTTTAGGAAAGATTTCTGTATATGCAGAAATAAAAAACCCGCTTGATTTACTCAAACGGGTTTAAAATATATGTTGATTTTATTCAATACATTTTCAGATCGCTTGAGTGCAATTATGAAAATGATGATGATGTAATTGAATAAAATTCATTTTGTTTTTTTGTCGGTACAAAGATTCAGAATTAAAAATTACAATTCCAAATGTTTTGTCTTCATTTTTAAATTATTGAAGAATTCACAATTTTAGATGTATAAAATTAATTATTCCCCAAAATAAGTGGCATTCCATCTTTGCCAGAACCAATAATAACAACTTTGCTGTTTGGAGATTGTGCAAGTTTAAGAGTTGCTTCAATGCCTTTATCCTTAAGGATTTTATCAGTAAGTGATGCACTTAATATACGGTTAGCTTCTGCTTTTCCTCTTGCATCAATAATTACTTTTTCAGCTTCTTTTGAAGCAGTAACTAATCTAAATTCATATTCTAAACTTTCTTGTTCTTGCTTTAGTTTACGCTCAATAGCATTCTTAATAGTAGGAGGAAGTGTGACGTCTCTCACCAAAATTTCATTGAGTTGAATATATTGATCTTCCACCATTTTTCTGGTTTCAATTAATATTTCTTCTTGAATAATATCACGTTTACTAGAATACAACTGTTCTGGTGTATAACGTCCTACTACACTTCTTGCAGCACTACGAATGGCTGGTTGTAATATTCTTGACACATAACTTTGTCCTTTTTCTTGATGTAATTTCCCTAAATTTTCAACTTCTGGCTGAAACCATGCAGAAGCTTCCAATCTAATTTCCAATCCATTTGAAGAAAGCACCTGTAGT
>JADFSQ010000381.1 GCA_022560715.1 Bacteroidota bacterium | reverse complement strand
TTCAATAATAATCGAATCGGTTTCAATAGGTTTTTTAAAGGTTAATAATGCTTTTGCGAAATCGATATTATAAAATGTAGAATCTATAATTGTGTTATTTTTTTTTCGAAGAATAAACTTGCTGGAGTTTATACTCACGCTATCAATAACAATAGAATCTTTTACGGCAACTTTTTTAGTTCTGTAATTAGAAGTTTGGTCTTGAGCAAACGCACAAAAACTGAATAAAAGAATTAATAAAAGAAGTGTAAATTTCATGTGTTTCACTTATTGTTTTTTAACTGTCACATGCTGTTCGCTGTTAATCATTTCCCTTTGGTAATAAAAAAATTTAATATGCTCGGTCCATCTGATACTTAAACTGTTATAACTCTAAAATATTTTGTTAATAGTTTTAGTTAAAACAGCTATAAATTAATAGTGTAAAAGTAAAGCATTATTTATTTTAGCTGAAATATATTATCCTTTCAAATGAAAATCATCTCTTACAACGTTAATGGCATTCGTGCCGCATTAAATAAAGGTTTTTCAGATTGGTTAATAAGTGCGAATCCAGACGTGATTTGCTTACAGGAAATTAAAGCATTAAAAGAACAATTAGATTTAGACGTTTTTACTCAAGCTGGTTATCCATATAACTATTGGTTTAGTGCACAGAAAAAAGGATATAGTGGCGTCGCCATTTTATGCAAAACAAAGCCAAGCCATATTGAATATGGAACAGGAATAGCATCAATGGATTTTGAAGGCAGAAATCTTCGTGTAGATTTTGGTGGTGTTTCTATAATGAGCTTGTATTTACCATCAGGAACAAATATGGCTCGTTTAGAACATAAGTTTGAATATATGGCACTATTTCAGGATTATATAAATGAGTTAAAAAAAGGACATCCAAACCTTGTTATTTGTGGTGACTATAATATCTGTCACGAAGAAATAGATATTCATAATCCAAAAGGATTAAAAAATGTATCAGGGTTTTTACCGATTGAACGTGAGTGGATTGGCGATTTTATTGATAGCGGATTTATAGATTCGTTCAGACACTTAAATTCCGCACCACATCAATACAGTTGGTGGAGTTATCGTGCAAATTCAAGAGCAAATAATAAAGGTTGGCGTTTAGATTATGCCATGGTTGCAAAGCCGTTACAAGAAAACATAAAAAGAGCCGTTATACTCTCTGATGCTGTACATAGTGACCATTGTCCGATTTTAGTAGAAATAGAAAAACAGTAAGCAGTAAATCAGTCTTCAGTTGGCAGTAATTAAAAAGAAAAAAAATACTGCAAACAACCATAGAAAGCTGATTTTTTATGATAAAATGTGTTGTCTGTAATCACCAAAGATGAGAAACAAAATACGAATAATTATATTTTCAATCTTCATTTTTTTGGCTTGTGTTCAAAAAGAAAGTCTGAAAGAAATTGACAAAAAAGAGATTAAGGAAGACTTATATGGCATTTTGAATGACATAAATCACAATTACATTTATTTAGATGAAAAAAACATTGATTTGGATTGTATTCAAGAAAAATATTCCAAAAAAATCGACTTAATCAAATCAGAAGAAGAAGTTGTTTTATTTTTCGAGTATTTGCTGGATGAATTTTACGATAGCCATATAACTCTCAATACAAATAGGAAGGAGTCATTTAGGCTATATTCACCTATTCATTCTAAAACAGAAAATAGGCAAACAATCGTTACAAATGTTTGGCAAAATCAAATTGAAAACTTAACAGAAAATATTATCGGTGCTGAAATTGTTAAGTTCAACAACCAAAAATTTGATGACGTAATTGACCAATTCCCAACTATCTGCAATGATAAAACCGATACAAAAACAAGGAATTGGATTGGGAATAAAATACTTGCCGGAAGATATTCAGAACCTCGAAATTTAGAACTCAAACTTGTTAACGGAAAAACTATTGAACTGAATATTGACAGTCTTAAAATTAAAAAATATAGTTCTCTTTTGTTAGTTGATAGAGTCGATGATATTGCAATAATCACGATTAACAATTCATTGGGAAACAATTTATTAATAACAGAATTTGACCAAACGTTAGCCTCTCTTACGAATACAAAAGGACTGATAATTGACTTGAGAAACACAGTAGATGGAGGAAATTCGTATGTAGCTCGTGGAATAATGAGTAGATTTGTAAGTAAAGAAAAGCCATACCAAAAACACCGAATTTTTGATGAGACTTGGGACAAACAACCAAAAATTGCTAGAAGTTGGATAGAATATGTTGACCCAAGGGGAAAGCAATATAAAAATCCTGTTGTAATTCTCGTGGGCAGATGGACTGGAAGTATGGGCGAAGGACTTGCTATCGGATTTGAAGGAATTGACAGAGCTGAAATTGTTGGTACGAAAATGGAACAATTGGCAGGTGCTGTTTATAATTTTAAGCTTAAAAACCAAACGTTTGGATTTCGACTATCAACTGAAAAACTATAAAGGTCATTTGATGCTGGAGCGCT
>JADFSQ010000380.1 GCA_022560715.1 Bacteroidota bacterium | reverse complement strand
TATAATTCTACAACCTCAATGCTACTCACAGCATCATCTATAGTTGTAGTTTGAAATTGAGGTATTCCCCATACAAATTTTACATAACGCTGTTCTGGACTTAATAAACTTCTTACTTCTGGTTTATTTAAGTAATCGGTAACTGTTTGCTGGTCTTTAGCTTCAAAAAGTGCAATAATTGGTCCACCTTGGTAACCTTGTCCTCTTATTAAATCTAATAATGGATTTACAATAGCTGCATCTGTAGAATCCGGGTCTGCGCCTAAAAGTGCTTCGATCTGACTTTCTTCTTCTGTATCTTCAGATTCTACTTCTTCAGTTGTAGTTGTACTTACTTCAATACTACTTATTAAAACTTCGTTTGCTTGTACAATAAATGGCAAGAACTCTTCTCCTTTATAAGCATCCCAAAATTCTAATTGTGCTGTACTTTGTAATAATTTTTTAACCCGATTTATATCTTTTGCTCCTGGTAACTCCACCAAAATACGCCCGGAATTTCCGAGACGCTGAATATTAGGTTGCGTCACTCCAAACTTATCGATACGTTTACGTAATACCTCGAAAGCAGACACTATAGATTCATCAATCTTTCGTTTTATGATAGGTTGCACCTCATTATCTGTCATGTTAAAAGTTATCTCTTCGCTTAAAGTTCTATTCGCAAAAATATCCGGAGAGGCTAATTTAGTGTCTCCTTTTATAGCATCGAAAGCCACAAAGAAATCTTCTAAATAGGTATTTTGACTGTCTTTTTGAAGCTCCTCAGCATCATCTAATGCTTTTCTAAAAACAGGGTCTTTACTGTTGTTGGCTAATCCTTTTAAGATATCTTTTACAGATATTTGAAGAATGACATTGATACCACCTTTAAGATCAAGCCCAAGATTCATAGCTTTATTTTTAACTTCTTTATAGGTGTAACTTGCAATTCCTATATCGAATACTTTTTCGTTAGATAAAGAATCTAAATATCTGGTTATTTCCAATCCTCTTTTAACATCGTAATCTGGTTCAGTATCTGGAATCCTACTAATAGCAATTTCCTTTGCAGTATTATCAATTTGGTTCGCTTTAAATGTAAATGATAACTGGTAAATACTTACCAAACCAAATAACAGGGCAAATAATTTTATTAATCCTTTATTTTGCATTATTTACTTATTTAATCTATTCTGAATTTTAAAACGTGCAAATATAATGTTTCGGTTAGGAATTGACAATCTTTTTAGTGATTTAAAAAGAAAAGACCTCACAGGTTTTTTGATACCAAACTAAATTTGGCACAAGCTCTGTGAGGTCTTTTGCAAATCATTAAAAAATGCTCAAACTACAATTCTAACAAACCGTTTGTTTTCTTAACACCTTCAGCACTTTGAATCATATGTGCTTTTTCGGCATCATTTAATTCAATATCTACAATACGTTCAATACCATTTTTTCCTAAAACTACCGGAACTCCAATACATAAATCGTTTAATCCATATTCACCTTCCAACAAGGTTGAACACGGAAACATTTTTTGCTGGTCGCAAGCAATGGCTTGTACCAATCCGCTTACTGCTGCTCCTGGTGCATACCAGGCAGATGTGCCCAATAATTTTGTGAGCGTAGCTCCACCAACTTTAGTATCTTCTTTTACTTGATCTAAACGCTCTTCTGATAAAAATTCAGATACTATTATACTGTTTCTTGTTGCATATCTTGTTAAAGGTACCATCCCTTTATCACTATGCCCTCCAATTACCATTCCGTCAACATCACTTATTGGAGCTCCTAATGCTTCAGCGAGTCTATATTTAAAACGAGCTGAATCTAAAACACCTCCCATTCCTATAATTCTATTTTTTGAAAGGTTAGTGGTTTTATGAACTAAATAGGTCATCGTATCCATAGGATTACTTACTACAATAAGGATAGTGTTTGGAGAGTGTTCGATTAAACTTGATGATACAGACTTAACAATTCCTGCATTAATTCCAATTAATTCTTCGCGAGTCATTCCTGGTTTACGAGGAATACCAGAAGTTATAACACAAATATTACTATGTGCTGTTTTAGAATAATCGCTTGTTACTCCTGTAATTTTAGTATCGAAGCCATTTAATGAAGCTGTTTGCATTAAATCCATTGCTTTACCTTCGGCATAGCCTTCTTTAATGTCTAACAAGACCACTTCTGAAGCAAAATTTTTAATAGCTATATATTCAGCACAACTGGCACCAACCGCTCCAGCTCCTACTATAGTTATTTTCATTGAATTTATTTTTGTATTGAGTTTGCGTCTTTGTTTATTGATTTTTGTTTTATTGCTTTTTCTCGCTATTTGGCTTCATGATCAAATCAGGGACTCCTGTCCCAATAGGCACAGCTTGGTTAAGCATAACATTCTCAACAACAGAGTTAAGATGGTCAACCTCACCAACCAAAGCTGCATTTATTATGTGCTTTAGTGGTGTTTCGAAACTGGCACGAGCAAGTACAGATGATTTCTCGCTAA
>JADFSQ010000379.1 GCA_022560715.1 Bacteroidota bacterium | reverse complement strand
TCACGCCGGCGGGTGGCGTTCACGGTGGAGCCCAACCGCTGCGTGGTAAAGATCAATAGGACGAGACCGAAGGGAAAGCGGTAACGGCCTAGTCGTGAGACCCTCATATGGTGCGGTGTCCAGCAAAGCTACATTGATTGCTACATGTTTAAACAACGGACCGAACGCTGCATCTTCGAACCGGACGAGAGCTGGAGACGGTAAAAATGTCTATTTTTTCAACACTTTTCCATGTAATAATAGTTTCGCATAATGCATCCGAACGACTTCCCGGAGGAATACGAACAGCATAATCTACCAAATCGGGTAAAACCAAGTCCTTTTTTTTAAATACATTTCTAATGGCATTCATAAAGGCATCAAATTGTCCATCACCTTGTGAATGTTGTTCATATGTTTCTCCATTGATGGTTATAGAAACAGTTGTTGAAGGTCGTAATCCTTTAGAATGTGTTAAAACATAAGAATCTACGCTTACCTTTTTTTCTTTAGAATAGTTGTCTAAAACTTCGGCAATTATATATGGCAAGTCCTCTTTTGTAACCACTTGTTTTTTATCACCTAATTCAATAATACGTTGTGTAACTTTTTTTAAATCGTCATCATTTAACTGTAATCCAAGCTCTTGCAGATTCTTTTGAATATTGGCCTTTCCAGATGATTTTCCTAAAGCATATTCTCGTTTTCTACCAAAACGTTCAGGCAATAAATCGTTAAAATAAAGATTCTTTTTATTATCACCATCAGCATGAATGCCTGCAGTTTGCGTAAAAACATTGGCTCCAATAACTGGCTTATTAGCTGGGATCATAAATCCGGAAAAGGTTTCGACCAACTTACTTACTGTATATAAAGCTTTTTCATTTATCGAAGTTTGAAGATTTGGCATAAAATCGTTTATAATTGCCACAACACTCGACATTGGAGCATTTCCAGCACGTTCTCCCATACCATTTATAGTTAGATGAAGTCCGTCGGCTCCTGCTTTTAGGGCTTCCATAACATTGGAAACACTCAAGTCGTAATCATTATGTGCATGAAAATCGAAATGTAAATGAGGATATTTTTCTTTAATTTCTGAAACAAATTCAAAAGTTTCTCCAGGTGTTAAAATACCTAAAGTATCAGGAAGCATTATACGTTTTAAAGGTTGTTGTGATAGGAATTCTAAAAATTCAAAGACATATTCTTTTGAATTTCGCATACCATTGCTCCAATCTTCTAAATAAACATTGGTTTCAATACCATTTTTCTGGGCAAGTTTAACAACTTCTGAAATATCTGCAAAATGTTGTTTAGATGTTTTCTTTAATTGATGTGTTAAATGATTTAATGATCCTTTGGTTAATAAATTCTGAACCTTTGCTCCTGCCTTTTTCAACCATTCAACGGAAATGCCGCTATCTACAAAAGTTAATACTTCAACGACATCTAAATAACCATTTTCAGAAGCCCAGTTAGCAATACTTTTTACTGCTTGAAACTCTCCTTCCGATACTCTTGCTGAAGCAATTTCTATCCTATCTACCTTTAATTCTTCTAATAAAAGCTTTGCTATGGTTAATTTTTCTGAAGCTGAAAATGATACGTTCGAGGTTTGCTCACCATCTCGCAAAGTCGTATCCATTATTTCTATTCTGCGCATAGTCATTTAAAATACCATATCATTAGCAAAGGTTTCAATATCACTTTTTATATTTTGCAAATAATCAATATCGTCATAGCCATTGAGTATATTTTCCTTTTTATAGCTGCTAATATCAAAAGATTCTTGAGCTCCTGTTGAAAGAATAGTAATAGTTTGTTCCTGAAGGATTATTTCTATTACCGTTTTTGGGTCATCATAGATCGCGTTAAAAATATGTTCAGCAAATTCTGCACTCACCTGTACTGGTAAAACGCCAATATTCAAACAATTGTTTCTAAAAATATCGGCAAAAAAACTGGATACTACACAACGAAAACCGTAGTCGTAAACTGCCCAGGCCGCATGTTCTCTTGATGAGCCGGAACCAAAATTCTTTCCACCAACCAGAATCTTTCCACCGTAAATAGGATTATTTAGAATAAAGTTTTCTTTAGGTGTATTATCACTATTATATCTCCAATCGCGAAACAAATTATCTCCAAAGCCTTCACGCTTTGTCGCTTTTAAAAATCGCGCAGGAATAATTTGGTCCGTATCGACGTTTTCTAAAGGTAATGGAACCGCAGTACTTTTTAGTGTATTGAATTTATCGTAAGCCATACTTTTAGTATTCAGTCTGTCAGTTCCCAATAACTATCGGGACAGTTGACAGTCATATTTTGTTTTATTTATTTATAATTTATTTTTACCAAAACAGTGCTTTCATTCATATTTAAAAAACTGTTAACTGTTAACTGACGACCTAAATAAATTCTCTAGGGTCGGTTACTACACCAGTTATCGCGGCGGCGGCTGCAACAAGAGGGCTCGCTAACAGTGTTCTTGACCCAGTACCTTTTCGCCCTTCAAAATTTC
>JADFSQ010000378.1 GCA_022560715.1 Bacteroidota bacterium | reverse complement strand
GATAAATTGTGCGCCAAGCTCCACGCCAATGATTGTGCCCACAACCATGATGCCGCCCAATTTAGCATCCACATGCCCTAAAGCGCGATGGTGTCGTAGGGCGACCATAGACTTTCCTGTCATGTGTGCTAGATCGGTGCCGACCACAAAGTTAGTGGGAACGCCTGCCCAGAACATAAAAGGGGCCGCAATAAAACCGCCCCCCACTCCAAAAAAACCACCGAGGATGCCAACCATAAAACCTATCGTTGCAAGCAGGAACGGATTAACTGTAACGCCCGAAATAACAAAATCCACTGATTACATCCTATTCTGAATGGCCTAAGCCAAGTAATTTAATTAAGAAAACGACAATATTATCTAACAGCACGGCTTGAGCAATGATGAGACCTAATCCAATAAAAGCGTAAGCGGTTAAATTATTATTAAAGTAATTCGTCAGCGGCTCAGCAACATATTGTAATACCACCAGAAAATAACCTATCAACAGAATGGCATACAGAACCATTTCAATTGCTAAATTTCGAATGATGTGACGAAAAGAGGGATTAGTTTTTTCTGTCATAAGTTTATGTGTTAAGTATCATCTTGTTATTATTAATAATTCCATAAGCTTTTCCGTATAATGTTGTATCTAAAAACATGCTATTCTTTGATTTAGAACTAATATCTTTTGTTGAAAAAACAGATGTATCGTCAGGATTAAATAAGGTGATATTCAGTTTGTTACCAATATTAATTGGAAACGTTTCAATACCAAACCGTTCTTTTCCTTTGGTTAATAAATCAATGGTCTTCTTCAGGGTAAATATAGAATTCAATGCTCCGAAGGCAGATTCTAAGCCTATAGTTCCAAAAGTTGCAAAATCAAACTCAACCTTTTTAAGCTCGATATTTAACGGATTATGGTCGCATGTAACCATATCTATCGTGCCATCTTTTAATCCAATAATTAAAGCATCAATATCGTTTTGTGTACGAAGCGGAGGAGAGACTTTAAAACTTGTATCAAAATCGTTAAGATTCTCGTCTGTAAAAATCAGATTATGAATCGTTACACTACAACTCACATTAAGTTTTTTATTTTTAGCATCTCGAATTAATTCCACAGATTTTGCTGTGGAAATAGTTGGAATATGCAATGTTCCGCCAGTATATTCTAATATAAATAAATCTCTTGCTATTTGTAATTCTTCAGATAGATTCGGAATGCCTTTTAAACCAAGAGTAGTACTTGTTACGTTTTCATTCATTACACCTTGTCCAGAAATAGTTTGGTCTTGAGGGAAAGAGCAGACCAAGCCACCAAAGTTACTGGCATATTGAAGTGCAATTTTCATTAAGTTAGGATTGCTTATTGGTTTTTGGTAATCCCCAAAAGCAACAGCTCCAGCATTGTGCATGTCATACAATTCGGCAAGATGTTTGCCATTACTTTGCTGTGTTAATGCACCAATAGGATGCAAATCTACAGCGTGTTTCTCGGCTTTAGATTTTAAGAAAGCCACATCAGTATTTGTGCATATTACCGGATTTGTATTTGCGTTTACAGCAACATCAGTAAATCCCGACCTTGCAGCTGTATTTAATCCGTTGGCAATGGTTTCACGCTCTTCATAACCTGGCTCACCAAAGCTCACACTACTGTCAAACCATCCTTGTGAAACGTGTAAGTTTTCTAAAGTAATTTCTTTGTGATTGTTTGTGTTTTCAATTCGATTTGCAATATTAGAAATAATGCCTTTTTCAATTAAAATATCAACTTTTTTATTGTGGAAGTCACTTTTTGGGTCAATAATTATAGCCGATTTTATAAGTACGTTCATTTAAAATATTTTAAGATGAGCATTTCTAAAATTAATAACATCGCTGCAAAAATAACAAACCATTTCCATAGCGTGTTAATATTTGTCCCACTTTTTATAGCATTAAAAACTCGCGGTATGGAATCTTTAACAGTTGCATTTTCAATAGTGCCAAGATTCAAATAACTCATTTTGCTTTCATTTCTATTGTAATTGTAGCTAACATGCTCTAATAGTTCTGTATTATTGCTAATAGCGTAAATAGCTGCAATATCTGGAGAATCGTTTGTAGTAACCGTTACTTTATTGCTGTAAGTACGCTGCTGCGGAATAATTTCTGCTACACTTGACTTCAGTTTTAAAATATCATCTCGCTGCATTTTTGTGTTAACATCAAACGTGTTTTCTTTGCCAATTGTATAATATAGTTTTGGCAGTTGAAGGCTCTGCCGTCCAATATTATAAAGCGTTGGTACAATAAGTGGTGAATTAATAAAGTTTGAATTTTTTAAATTCAGCGCAGATGAAAATATAAATAAACGTCCATTTTGAACTAAAAATGGGTTTCCATTTTCAAACTGAAGAATAGCGCTGCTATTTGTTGTCAAATTATAAAATGAATTTACTTTTGGATACTGAAAATTCGATATCTTTTTATCGAATACATTATCAAAAATAGGATGGGAGAAATTGATTGTTGTT
>JADFSQ010000377.1 GCA_022560715.1 Bacteroidota bacterium | reverse complement strand
CGTATAGAAAACTTATTGAATGTAAAAAATATAAAAAAACGCCTATGGTAGTTGAAAAAGAGGGAAAAGTAGTTGAGATTCCATACGAAAAGATTAAACCTACTAGCAACAATATGTATGGTGCATAGCACCCTGCGAGATGCTACGACACCATACATAATCGGTAAGCGCATCTCCAAAACCCAACTTCTCAATCAGAATAATTATCTTTGCTATCTAAAAATATTTTACCTGAAAAGTTTCGTTGGAAATACAGATGATAAAGTTACCAAAACATAAAAAACTAATCTTATTCGATGGTATTTGCAACCTTTGCAATGCTTCGGTTTTGTATGTAATTAAAAGAGATAAGAACAATGTGTTTATGTTTGCTACGTTACAAAGTGATATTGGTAAGCAAATCATACAGCAGTATCATTTAGATGCCTCTAAAACAGATTCCATCTTACTCTATTCTGAAACCAAAGGATTGTTCATCAAGTCTTCAGCGGCATTGCATATTGCCAAGTATTTAGGGTTTCCAAATAATCTAATGAGCATATTTTTTATCATTCCGCCTTTTTTTAGGAATTGGGTTTACGACTATATTGCAAAAAACCGCTATAAATGGTATGGTAAAAAAGAGCAGTGTATGGTGCCTACCCCAGAATTAATGTCCAAGTTTTTATAAACACTAAAAACCCAAATATTGAAGCTCTAAAATAAATTATAAAAACCTTTTTTTGAAATTTGGAATTTGCTTTATTGAAATTTAACAAAAGGTATTCTATTTCACTTCTTCGTAATTATCATCCCAATTTCTCACATGTGGTTCTCCTAATTTTCCAACCGATTTAGCTACAAGCATTGCAACCATTGCATCTCCAGTAACGTTTACAACTGTACGACACATATCTAATGGTCGATCGACAGCAAATATTAGAGCAAGACCTATTGGTAATAATTCTGGAGGCATTCCAACAGATTCTAACACAATAACCAACATAACCATTCCTGCACCAGGAACTGCTGCGCTACCAATTGAGGCTAATAAAGCAGTTAATACAATCGTTAATTGGTCTGCGAATGTCAATTCTAAACCTAATGCCTGAAATATAAAAACAGCAGCAACTGCTTGATATAAACTTGTACCATCCATATTAATTGTTGCTCCAACAGGAAGCACAAAACTGGAAACTTCTTTATCAACACCAATATGTTCTTCTACACGTTCCATAGTTACAGGAAGCGTAGCAGCACTACTACTTGTAGAAAATGCTAATAATTGTGCAGGACTCATTTGTTTTAAAAACCAAAAAGGGTTTTTCTTGGTTACAGTAAATACAATAATACAGTAAAAAGTAATCATTATTAGCAACCCTAAAACTACAACACCTGCATATTGTGCTAAAGCCACTAAAATATCGGAATCTCCAGACGATACAACTACACTTGCAAGAAGAGCGAAAACTGCATAAGGTGCTGTAAGCATAATTAAATCCACCATTTTTAGTACTACATCGTTTAGTGAATCAAAAAAGTTTTTTAGCGGCAAAGCTCTCTTTTCGCCAATTAATAACATAGAAATGCCTAAAAATATAGAGAAGAAAATAACTTGCAACATCAGCTTATTATTACTCAACGCCTTGAAAGCATTATCGGGAACCATATCTTCAAAAAATTGCAAAGGTCCACTTTCAACTTGTTTTGTAGCTTCGGCTATTTTGGTTTGCACACCACTACTCCCTGAATAGGTGCTTGTGAGTTTTGAAATAGTTTCTTCGGAAACACCTTCACCAGGTTGTAAAACATTTACTAACATTAATCCAATTGAAATTGCAATTACTGTAGTTAATATATACGTTATTATAGTGCGAATACCAATACTTTTAAACTTTGAAATATCTTTAAGGTCTGATATTCCTTTAATTAATGAAGCGAGTATTAAAGGAATAGCGATGAGTTTTAATAGCTTCACAAAAACAGTTCCGAGAGGTTTTATCCAATCGTCTGTAAATTCTTTGCCTCCACTAATTTGTAACATAATGAAACCAAATAGTAAACCGAGTACCATTCCTATTAAAATTTTCCAATGTAATTCAAGTTTTTTCATATTATAATTTAGTTGTTTTATTTATTAAATAGTAATCTGCCAATACTAAAGCTGCCATAGCTTCAACTATTGGTACAGCTCTGGGTACAACACATGGGTCATGACGGCCTCTGCCTTGGATCTCCACAATATTACCATATTTGTCTAAAGTTTGTTGCTTTTGCATTATGGTTGCAACCGGTTTGAAAGCGACTCTAAAATAAATATCCATTCCGTTGCTTATGCCTCCTTGTATGCCTCCTGAAAGATTAGTTTGTGTTGTTCCATCAGCATTAAACAAATCGTTATGCTCACTTCCTTTCATTTGCACACCACAAAAACCGCTTCCATATTCAAATCCTTTTACAGCATTAATAGAGAGCATTGCTTTACCAAGTTCGGCATGCAATTTATCAAAAACCGGTTCGCCTAAACCTAGA
>JADFSQ010000376.1 GCA_022560715.1 Bacteroidota bacterium | reverse complement strand
GATTAACGAAGCCTATTTAGAATTTTATGTGGATCAAACAACTGTTCAAAGTCAAGAACCAGATCGTTTATATATTTTCGATCTAAATAATAATATTACACTAATTGATTACGTTTTTGATCAATCTGTAAATGAAACTACCACTAAATTAGATCATTTAGTGCCACTGCAACGAGTAGATGATGATCCTGATGGACAAGGTATAAAATACAAGATTAGAATCACTCAACATTTAAATAATTTAGCTTTTAACGACTCTACTAATGTTAAATTAGGTTTAGTGGTTACTACAGACGTAACATCTATAAGAAATTTTGAATTACATGATCAAACCGGCATTTTAAAATCACTTGTTTCTGGTGAAATTTTATCGCCACGAGGCACGGTTCTTCACGGTAACAATACACCTAATCAAGATAAAAAAGTTACTTTTAAAATATATTATACCGAACCTGATAATTAAAATATATGTGCGGAATAGTTGGATATATTGGACATCGTGATGCTTATCCTATTATAATTGAAGGATTGAGAAGATTAGAATATCGTGGTTATGATAGTGCAGGAATTGCCTTATACGATGGTACCAATCTTAATGTTTCTAAAACAAAAGGGAAAGTTACAGATTTAGAATGTCGTATTGAAAAAGAAATTACTATTAATGGTACTGTCGGAATTGGGCACACAAGATGGGCAACACATGGAATCCCAAATGATGTGAATGCACATCCGCACTATTCTAATTCAGGGAACCTCGTCATTATTCACAATGGAATAATTGAAAACTACGAATCTTTAAAAAAAGAATTGATTAAAAGAGGATATTCTTTTACATCAGATACAGATACCGAAATTCTTATAAATCTAATAGAAGATGTAAAGCAAAAAGAAAACGTAAAACTTGGTAAAGCAGTTCAAATTGCATTAAATCAAGTAGTCGGAGCTTATGCAATTGCTGTTTTCGATAAAAACAAACCAGATGAAATTGTTATTGCACGTTTAGGAAGTCCATTAGCTATTGGTATTGGTGAAGACGAATTTTTTATAGCAAGCGATGCTACACCTTTTTTAGAATATACTAATAATGCCATTTATTTAGAAGATGGAGAAATGGCAATTATTAGAAGACATAAAGACATAAAAATAAGAAAAATTAAAGACGACTCTTTAGTAAACCCGTACGTTCAAGAGCTACAATTAAACCTAGAACAAATAGAAAAAGGAGGTTACGATCATTTTATGTTAAAAGAAATTTTTGAGCAGCCTCGTGCTATCAAAGATACCTTTAGAGGTCGATTACAAACTGATAAAGGCATAATTAAAATGGCTGGAGTTGATGATAATTTAGAAAAATTTCTCAATGCAAATAAAATTATAATTATTGCTTGTGGCACTTCCTGGCATGCAGGATTAGTTTCAGAATATATTTTTGAAGATATAGCAAGAATTCCTGTTGAAGTTGAATACGCATCAGAGTTTAGATATAGAAACCCTGTCATTAATGAAAATGATATAGTAATTGCCATATCACAATCTGGCGAAACTGCCGATACTTTAGCTGCTATAAAACTTGCCAAATCAAGAGGAGCATTCGTTTTTGGGGTTTGTAATGTTGTTGGCTCATCTATTGCAAGAGAAACTCATGCAGGCGCATATACGCACGCAGGTCCTGAAATTGGTGTGGCTTCAACAAAAGCTTTTACTACACAAATTACAGTTTTAACTTTAATTGCTCTAAAATTGGCGAAAGCAAAAGGAACTATTTCTAATTCAGATTATCATCGCAATTTAAGTGAATTAGAGTTAATCCCTAAAAAGGTTGAAAAAGCACTTCTCTCCGACAGCCATATTAAAACTATTGTCGCTATAATTATCATTGCTATTTCCATGTTGTTTACCTGATACCTTGTTTTATTTGTTACCTTATTTTACCATTCCTAAATTTCCTGTGCAAGTGTTATTATTGTTTTTAGAACGTTTATTTGTATTCTGGAAGGGATTTGGCAATTATTTTTATGTCCTGTGACCCGCATTATCACTAGGTTTGAACGATTACAACTATTTTTTTACAAAAAACTTTTCCAGGGGGTTGCATGTTTGGTTTTAAGTGGTATAATGATTTTTGTAAAGGGTATTTGAGACTACAGATAAAAATCAGAAATTATCGAAGTAAATACAATCTGAAAATTTTAGGAAAACCCCTGAACCCTTTACTGATCTTTATCTAAAGGGGTTTTTCTTTGTCCTTCCTTATAATGTATATATAATCTTAAGATTCATAAAAGAATCAAAAGATAAAAACAGAATCTGCAAAGTATTAAACAAAACCCTTTCCAAGAAAAATAAAATCCAGATCAATCTACACGACGGTTCAAACGTTTTGACAGAAGATAAAATAAAAACCCAAGATACAGTTTACTTAGACGGAGAAAATAAAATAGCGAAACACGACCCGCTGGAAAAAGGAAAACCTTGCCTCGTCATCTCTGGAAAATATCTCGGAAAGGAAGGA
>JADFSQ010000375.1 GCA_022560715.1 Bacteroidota bacterium | reverse complement strand
AATTATCGCTTTAGAAAACAATGAAGAGACAATTATTAATATGGAGTTTAAATCTGTTTATCTAAATAGAGATTTAAGATTTCCGTTTCGTATTCCTTCAGGATTTCAAGAAATCGTTATTAAATGATACAACACAATCCATCTAAATATTGGTTTTTTCCGCTATTGTTTCTAATAGTTTTAAGTATTTCCGCTCAAGCACAAAGCAAAAAACAGCAAGAATTAGAAAACAGAATCCAAGAGCTTCAACAAGAAATGAAGCAATTAAATACGTTGCTATTCCAAGGTAAAAAACAGCAGAAATCTGTATTATCAAGAGTTGAAGATTTAGATTATAAAATAATTGTCAGGCAAAACTTAATTAGAATTACAAATCAGCAAGCAAATTTGCTAACACGAGAAATCAATAATAACCAAAAAAATATTACCAGTTTACGTGATAAATTAAAATTGCTGAAGGAAGAATATGCAGCTATGGTTGTAAAATCGTATAAAAGCAAATCCGAACAAAGCAAAGTGATGTTTTTACTGTCATCAAGTAACTTTCAGCAAGCCTATAAACGGCTGCAATACATTAAGCAATATGCTAATTATCAAAAAAAGCAAGGTGAAGAAATAAGAGTTAAAACCATAGCACTTCAGGAATTAAATAAAGATTTACTAATTCAAAAGAGAAACAAACAAAAACTCATTGACGAAAATAGAATAGCAAAAAATGAACTTGAAAAAGAGGTAAAGCAGCACGAAATTTTAATAAACTCTATCAAACAGAATTTACACAAATACACTTCTCAAATTAAATCAAAACAAAGAGAGTCTGATAAAATTGACAAAGAAATTGAAAAAATTATTCGTGAGGCTATTGCAAAGTCTAATAAAAAAGCAGGAAAATCGACATCTTCAACAACATTTGCCTTAACTGCTGAAGATAAAATTTTGGCTGCTAATTTTACTTCTAACAAAGGGAGACTACCTTGGCCAGTAAAAGGCGTTGTAAAAGTACGTTATGGTACACAACGTTCACCAATTGATAGAAGCATCCCAATAAAAAGCAATGGCGTACGTATTGTGACCAATAAAGGAGAAAAAGTCAGAGCTGTTTTTCAAGGTATAGTTATGCGAATTATAACGCCTAAAAACGGAAACAATACAGTATTGATTAGGCATGGTGATTACATAACTATCTATAAAAACCTTTCAAAAATTTATGTACAAAATGGCGATAAGGTTAAGACCAAACAACTTATTGGAGAGGTATTGACCAACAGGGCTTCAGGAGAGGCCATATTAAGTTTTAATATTTATAAAGACGGTAAATTTCAAAATCCTGCACATTGGATTTATAAGATGAATTAGCACAATCTATTTCAGCTACACTTTCACTACAAAATATCCTTTTTTGGTTTTTCTATAATGATTTCCATTCCAATAATAGTAACGTTTTCCTTTAACAATTACAATTTTATGATGCTTTGGAGCCACTCTAATCACTTTAGTATTGGGCGATTGTACTGCTATTCGTGTTGCACAAGACGTAAATGCCATTGCGAAAATAAATCCGATAATAATTAATAAAGCTCTCATAGTTTTGGGTTTTATAACTAATAAGACTTTAATGTTTTGGAAAGGTTTAAAGAGGAAATTTAAAAGTTAACCTATAAACAAAGCTTTCAATTCGGTTGCATCGTTGGGTTTCATTTTGCCAGCAAGCACAAGACTTAATTGTTTACGTCGTAAAGCACCTTCAAAACGCTCTATTTCTTCTTTCGTTTCTGGTTTTAAAACAGGGACTTTAACAGGGTTTCCATTGTCGTCTAAAGCAACAAAAGTATAAATGGCTTCGTTAGCTTTTGTTCTTTTTCCAGATTTGCGGTTTTCTACCCAAACGTCCATATAAACTTCCATTGAGGTTGTAAAAGAGCGAGAAACTTTTGCTTCAATAGTGATTACACTTCCTAAAGGAACAGCATGATTAAAAGCGACGTGATTTATAGATGCGGTAACTACAATTCTACGCGAATGACGTTGTGCGGCAATACTGGCAGCGCGATCCATTCTGGCAAGTAGTTCACCACCAAATAAGTTGTGCAAAGGATTGGTTTCGCTAGGTAAAACCGAATCGGTAACAATAGTTATAGAGTCTCTCGGAGTTTTTGCTTCCATCATTTTAAAATTGAAAATAAAGAGTAAAGGTAAGGTGCTTTTAAAAACTTAAGACCAAAAAGTTAATTAAGTTTTTGTACTAATAACCAAGCATCATTATTGTGTTCTTCGCGTATTTTGTAAAGAGAACGTTGCGCTTCTGTTCTCGTCTCGTAACTGGAATAAACAACTTGGTGTAAACCGTATTTGTTTTTACCAATTTTTCTGGCATTGTAGCCTAAAGCCACAAGTTGTTTTAATTTTTTAGTAGAATTTTCTTCAATACGAAACGCACCAGCAACAATATGATAATTTCCACTTTGTCTATCAACATTTAATGTTATAGTTGGTAGCGGATTATTGATAATAAAAGTAGCTTCCTGAATTTTGTTATCAAGTTG
>JADFSQ010000374.1 GCA_022560715.1 Bacteroidota bacterium | reverse complement strand
TTTCGAGACCTGTCAGGTTTTTAAAACCTGACAGGTCTCAATAATGTTATCCTGAAATTAAATAACCTCCATCGGCAACTTGTAAACTACCAGTAATATAACTGCCAGCTTCAGACGCTAAAAGCAATGCAACACTTGCAATTTCTTCAGACTGTCCCATTCTACCAAGAGGTAATTTTTTATTTATATATCCCATAATTTTTTCATCATTCCACAACGCAGCACTAAATTTTGTTTGTATCAATCCTGGGCAAATGGCGTTCACACGAATGTTATGTCTTCCCCATTCTTTAGCTTGATTTTTTGAAAGCATAGAAATAGCTGCTTTACTACACGAATATAATCCCAAACCAAAACCAGGGTGTTCGCCTTCAATAGAACTGATATTAATTACACTTCCACCACCACGAGATTTCATACTTTCTAAACATTTGTTGGCTAAATCCCAAGGTGCTTTTACATTAATATTCATAATTTTATCGAAAGCATCGAAAGAGGCATCTTCAATAGGTCCATAAACAGGATTTGTAGCTGCATTATTGACCAAAATATCAATTCCGCCACATTCACTAATCGTTTTTTCTGCAAGATTTTTCCTGCTATCTGCATCACCAACATGACAAGCAATAGCGATAGCTTTTAATCCTAATGCTTTAAATTCGGTAACTACCTTGTCACAAGCATCTTGTTTTCTGCTACTGATAATTACAGTAGCACCACATTCGGCAAACGCTTTTGCAATGGCTTTACCAATTCCTTTTGAAGAGCCGGTTATGATAGCGACTTTTCCTTCTAAATTAAATTTGTCTTTTATTGTACTCATTTATAGTTTTCTTGTGTGTTAAGATAAAAAATCTGTGTTTTTGTATTTAGGATTTGGATAGGTGTAAAAACCTTCTCTGGTTTTCATTCCTAATTTACCTTTGTCTATAAAGTTTTTTTTGTAATACGCAACGCGAGCTATTCTATCTTCATCTCCTGTTCTTTCACTCCAGAGTTTTTCAATATTGTAGATGGTTTCCAATCCTACCATATCCATAATTGCACAAGGACCCATTTTTGTTCCTGAAGTAATCATCCATGTTTTATCAATGGTCTCATAATCTGCGACTTCGTTAACCAATAAATTTCCTGCTGCCGAAAGCAATGGTCCTAACAGTGAGTTTATAACATAGCCATGTTGTTCTTTATGAATTGGAATTGGAACCATACCAATGTCTTTTGCAAATTCTATAATTCTGTCAAAATATTTTGAATCAGTTTTAGGATGTCCCATAACTTCACCAATATTGGCATCCCAAATCCAGTTGGCAAAATGTAATGCCAGAAATTTTTCCGGTCGACCGGTTTCTTCAGCATATTGGCTTGGCAGTAAGGTTGAAGAATTTGTCGTAAATATTGTTTTTTCGGGAGCTAAAGTTGATAACTCTACATAGAAGGCTTTTTTTATTTCAAGATCTTCAGGAATAGATTCGCTAATGAGGTCAGCATCTTTTACAGCTTCAGCTAAATTTGTTGTATAGCTTAAGCGAGCAAAAGTATTATCAATTTCTTCTTGAGAAGCACCTCTTAAATTAAGAAATACATTTGAATACTGTTTATGGAACTGTTTGCAACGTGCCAGACCTTTTTCGAAGGCATCATATACGGTTACATTAAATCCTTTAAAGGCGGTTTGCCACGCAATTTGTGAACCTAATGTGCCAGCACCAGCAATAGTTACATTTTTTATAATCATATTATATTTTTGTTAATTTGAAATTAGCGGAGTAAATATACTCAAATTTTGTAGCTTTTTTTCATGATAAACCTTTAGTCACTTCTTTTCAGAATTAAAAATTTATCGTCCATGACATTTCCTGTAAAAATTAAATTTCCAAAAGGCGCAGCAACTGTTGAAGCCGACATTTCTGTACCGTCGTTAACATATATTTTTTCAACGGTATAATCGTTTTTACCTTTGTATTCTATTTTAATTATTTCAGAAGGAGAAAACTCTTCTTTGTCTTTAGCATAAGCAGTAAATTTTAACAGGTTTGGATGTGCCCCAATCCAAAGATTTCCTTTGGTATCAAACTCAATATTATCGACTCCTGTTCCGCATGGAATATCTTCAATAAAATTTAAAGAACCATCAGAATTTTTAGAATACACTTTCACTAAAAATTTTCGTGGAGAAGCTACAAAAAGCAAATTACGTTTAGCATCAAAATTTAATCCGTTTGCATAAGCGATTCCTTTGTCAACTTCAATATAATTTTCGCCATCAAAATAAATGACATTTGATACTGAATAACCTACATAATCTTCCATAAACCTGCCAATGCCTTTAGTGTATTTATGATCGTTGGTAAAATAAAAACGATTTTCGTCAATTAAAACGATGTCGTTTGGACTAAACATAGAATCATCGGTTAACGATTTTTCTAAACTTAATATTTCACCATTTAATGTAAAAACTTCTATCGAATGTCCAAAGGAAGTATGATTGATCGCTACAACTTTATATGTGCTGTCGGTTTTGAATATTTAAATGCCATGTGGTGCG
>JADFSQ010000373.1 GCA_022560715.1 Bacteroidota bacterium | reverse complement strand
AAAAATTGCGATGCCTGGGTGCATACCAGAGACCAAAGTCCCGGGATTGCACGAATCAATGTCAGCGATTCTATAAGTGTCAGTATTGATGGTCCACGGTATATTTACTATATGGGGCATCCTTTTATTAAAAATGAGCAAATAATTGTAAGCGGTAGATTGATCAATAAATAAAATCGCTATTCTAGATACCCGATTATCTTCATAAAAACTAAAGCAATGGAGTTTAAAAAATATTGATAATTAAAAATTTAGCTTAATAATTTTTGACCTTAAAAAAAATGATTTTCAATATTTTGATGTCATCACTTACTTTAATTCTATTACTCTTACAAAGCTCAACTCTACGTGTAACCCGCAGTTATAGCAGGATTAATACAAAAGTACAGCAATATTCTGAAATAAACAAAAAAAATGAATCGTATTTTACTGTATATCAGAACGATAACACTTTAATATCTTTCGAAAGAATGTTAGAAAATATTAGAATTTAGTTTTATGAATCTCTACAAAGCCAATGACAGCAAGGGTTATGGAGATAGTTTGAGCATATGTTTTAGCTCAACAAAAAAGCCTAAAATAATTTATTGATTTTCAAGGTTTTACATTCGATTATGGTGGTCCCACCTGTACCCATCTATTGTATAGTAATGTGGAGTGTTGTGGAGTAATACGGAGTAATTAGCTAACTATTTATCTTTCAAAATAGTAATATAGAGTAGCATGGATGTATAAAGGTTTGAGCATCAATTTGAAATTACCATAGAATTTGAATTGCCTGATTAATTTAGAGGAGAGGGCGACAGATGCGACAGAACCCTTTTTCTAACCCCAAAGCAATATTAAAATACTAATCGAATAACAGTTCCAATATTTTCAATCGTATTAACTTGAATTTTACCTTTATGAAGAAACATAATTTGTTGACTTAGGCTTAAACCAATACCACTGCCATTCTTTTTGGTACTAAAAAATGGGATAAAGATCTTATCTATTATTTCATCTGGAATCCCTTTTCCATTATCTGAAACATTAATTATGACAGAACCTTCATTACTTTGCTCTACAGAAATACCAATTTTTGGATTCTCAAAGTCTTTACAAGCTTCTACTGCATTGAGAATTAAATTAATCAGTACCTGCTCAATAAGTGAGTTATCAATCTCAATTTGAAGTTTAGGATTATTCAATACAAATTGTAACTCAATATGCTTACTTTTTAAAGAAGAATGTAGCAAGTTTGATATCCCCTCAAACAACTCTTTTACATAAACTTTTTTAACGCTTATCGAAGTAATTTTATTAAGCCCTCTATAGGTTTTTGCAAATTTCAACAAGCCTTCACTTCTTTTTTTGATACTTTTTATGCCCAAATATAGATCATCAATATCTAAGGGGTTTCTATCAGAATCTTTAAGCGACAATTTGATTTTTGATTGCAGAGTTTCGGCCAAGGATGAAATAGGAGCTACCGAGTTCATAATTTCATGCGTCATTACACTAAGTAATTTAGTCCATGCTTCTGATTGATTTTGATTTAATGTATTATCTATATTTTGCAAAACGATTAGTTTAAACGCATCTTTATCAATTTCAAAATGAGAACTAGAAATCAATATTTTGGTTTTGTCCTTTTCGGTATTTATACTTATTGTGCTTCCATTTGCATAATTAGTTTCAAAGACATCTTTATATATTTTTTGATTTCTTTTTTTTACAAAATGAATACTTTTTAAAGTAGGCACATGCAATATTTTTTTAAATGAATCATTTATCCACAATACTTTTCCTGTTTCAATACTATATGCTACAATTCCTGTATCAATTAATTCCAGTATTTTTTGTAGATATAAATATTGAGTTTCCTTTTCTTTCTTTATATCTCTAATTGTTTGATTAACTTCATTGAAGCCCTTGCGAAGTTCTCTTATATCTTTAGAACCGGAGGCCTCATTAAACCACTGAGAAAAATCTCTATACTTAACAAATTCAAAAAAATTATATATTTCCTTATGCCTTTTGGTAGTGAACTTAAAAAGATTTCTTAATGCAAAAATGACAACTAACACAATTGGAGCTATAGTAATAGAAGATGCTAAGGTATCCGCTTTAAAATCTAAAGTGTTTATTACAAATGTCAACGCTATTAACAATAAAAATATAACAGCAATTCTAAGAGATAGCGACAGTTTATATGTTCTATAATAAGCCATATTTATTTAATCTTCTGTAAAGTGCAGTTCTTGTTATGCCTAATTCTTTTGCTGATTTAGAGATATTACCATGATTCTTTTCTATAACTTTTAAAATAGTATTTTTCTCTACAGTATCCAGTTTCAGGTCTTTTGGCTCCATAGTTTTAGAATAACTTTCTATTGGAGAAAACATCAAATCATTATCACTTAAAGTGTCTGTATCTAACATTATTATTGCTCTTTCAATAGCATGTTGAAGCTCCCGCACATTACCGGGAAAATGATAATCTTTTAATTTTTTTATAAAATCATCAAAGACCTTAGGGATAGAGTCATCTTTTTTTAAACCAAGAGAACTTTT